>JBQCJC010000196.1:0-9323 GCA_051953135.1 Thermoanaerobaculia bacterium
AACCGACAACCGACTACCGAATCACATGCCACTCCGTTTGGCGGCCCGCGAGATAGATCACGCGCTTGCCATCGAACACCGCGCTTTGTTCGAGCTTGATCTGCACGAACTGTCCATCCCACTCCGGCACCGCGACTTTCACATTTCCTTCGATCGCGTACGCCGTGTTCGCGTGCAGTTTCCAGTCACCCATGAAGGGTGTGCCATTCTGGTTGTCCCACATGCCGATCGTCGTTCCTGCAGCGTGGCCGAAGAAGCCGAGCGCGTGCGAGTACGTCGACGATTGAATATTTTCCTTCTGCGACGCGGCGCGCGTCGCGGCGAGAATCTCGTTGCCGGTACGACCGGTGACGAAATTGGATGTCAGCAGATCCTGCCAGCGATTCCCGGTCGCCAGCGCGCGTTTCAGTCCTGCCGGAACATCCGTTTCACCGAGCTTCAGCACGTAGCCCATTTCCTGCGTGTCGGTATTGAGGCGCAGATACGTGATGCCGACATCCGTGTGCAGCACATCGCCGCGCTGAATCACTCCTTCGATTCCGCAGAACGACGCCGAGGCCTCGCACGCGACGCCCTGTCGCTGCAGATTCACATCGGGCATGAACCAGATCGGCAGGCCGAGATCCGCGTAACGCTGGCGGATGAACCACGCGACGTCGTCCGTCGTCGTGATGCCCGGCGTGATCACCTTCTCCGAGAACGCTTCTTCGATCGCGGCGCGAGCCAGCGCGACGATGCTCGGGTACGACTGCAGTTCCATCGCCGATCGCGTTTCGAGCCAGCGCACGACGAGAGTCTCCGCGCTCACGATGCGCGACTTCAGCTCAGGCGTCAGGACTTCCATCAGGCGCTCATGAAGTCCGTGGCTCAGTCCATCCGCAAATGCCCAGTTGCGGCTCACGTCGATCGCGACCTTCTTCGGATTGCGCTCGCGAATCACTTCGCCGAGGCGCTTCCATTGCGCGTCGAGATCTCCGCCTTCCCACGCCGCCTCGTAATAGCCGCGCATCGGATAGCGATTCACCGTCAATCGCTCCACGCCCTTTTCCGCGCCACGATCGAAGAACACCAGCATCGACGTGCGGCGCGCCGCGAACGTCGGCTCCGGCACGAGCGTGAGATACACCGGATCCTCCGCGTACTCGCGATTGATCACCACCCACATGTCGATGCCGGTCTCGCGCATGAGCTGCGGCAGAAGAGTCTCGAGGCGATCCTTCAGAATCGCGTTCACCGCGTCGGGCCGTTGCCGTTCGGGCAGAACATTGCCGACACTCGTGATCACGCGACCCTGATCCTGCGCGAATGCCGCACAGGCAATGACGATCAACACTCCGGCCAACAGCACACGCTTCATCGTTTCTCCTTCTTCCACTCCGCGAGCAATTGCGCTTCGCGCTCGCGTGCGAGCCCGCTGCGCAACCCGGCCTGACGATTCACATCGCGCGACAAATGCCACTGCATCGTTTCCTCGATCGAATCGGCCAGCGGACGATATGTCAGTCCCGCCTTGATCGCCGATGTCGGATCGAACGTACGCGTCGTCCACACCGGCAGCTTCGCCGAGTTCATGTCGAGGAATCCCTGCGACACCCACGTGAACGTTGCCTGCGACGACGTCGCCGCTTTGATCCCATCGAGCAGCTCGCCCATCGTCATCTTCGACATCGCGTCGAACGTGCCGAACGTTCTCGACTCCGCGAGACGAATCATCCACTCGCTGATGTCGCGCACATCGATGAATGCCGAATGAATCGACGGCGCGACCGGCGCCAGCACTTCTCCACCCGCGGCAACGCGCACGACCCAGTACGTGAAGCGATCGGTCTTGTCGCCGGCACCCGCGAGTGCGCCGGCGCGCACGATCGTCGAGTTCTTCGGAAACAACTTGCGCACCGTCTCTTCCGCTTCGCCGATTTCATCGGACAGGAAGACGTACTGCTTCGCATTGCGGATGTGCGGTTCCGCGCTCGCCACCCAGCGCGGCTGACTCGCGGCCGCGTTGTCGATCACGACGTCGAACGTGCGATTCGCCAGCGGCGCGTAATCGCCGTTGCGCGAGGCGTCGATGTATTCGACCTCCTTCGGCAACTCGCTGTCGCGCTTGCCGCGCGCGAAGACCGTGACGGAGTGGCCGCGCTGCAAGGCATAGCGCGACTGATAGGGCGACAGCGGGCCGATGCCGTCGAGAATCAGGATCGACAACTTCGATTTCTTCGGGGCCGCGAGCAGCGATCCGGCAGCGGCGGCGGTGAGTGTGGCAACGAACGCACGACGGGACAGTGAGGTCATCTTTGCGCGAGATTCTACGGTGCTAAGCTCCGCGGTCCGTGAAACTGATCCTTTTCGATATCGACGGCACTCTCATCTCCGATCGCGGCGCGTCGCGCGAAGCATTCGCGGAGGCGCTGCGTGAGGTGTACGGCTATAACGGCGATCTCGCTCGCTACGATTTCTCCGGCCGCACCGATCCGCAAATCACGCACATGGTGCTGCGCGACGACGGCTTCACTCCGGACGATATCGATTCCCGCATCATGACGTTGTGGCAGCACTATCTCGCCGGCCTCGCCCGCAATGCGACGCGCGAGCGTGTGCGCGTGCTGCCCGGCATTCGCGAGCTCGTCGCGAAACTCGCGGAGCATCGGGATGTCGTGCTCGCGCTGCTCACCGGGAACATCGAGCCGGGCGCGCGATTGAAACTCGGCGCGCCGGATCTCAACGACTACTTTCCGTTCGGCGCGTTCGGCAGCGATTCCGCCGATCGCACGAAACTGCCCCCGATCGCGGTGGAGCGCGCGTCCGCGCACATGGGACATCGCTTCGAAGGGCGCGAAGTCGTGATCATCGGTGACTCGATCTACGACGTACGCTGCGGCGTGCCGTACGACGCGACGACGATCGCCGTCGCGTCCGGCAAGACCAGCGCGGAGGTGTTGCAAGCCGAGAATCCGACGTTCTTGTTTGAGAACGTGGAAGACACGGAACGGGTGATGGACGCGATTTTCGCGTAGCGAACGTAAGCGGAGCGCCGGCGTCCGCGCCGAGACGGCGGCGTTCCGCTAGCGCCGCTTCCGCTCCGGAATGTCCACCTTCCCTGCCACGCGCGTGTAGTCGATGCTGCCGCTGCGCTTGCGATGGACGGTGAAGTTTCCGCCGACATCCGCAACCGTCACCGAGCCGGAGCTGTCGAAGTCGATCAGTACGTCCTTCTTCACATCGTGCACGCTGATCGATCCCGAGTCATCGTTGCGGATGTGCAGATCGGCGACGCGTGCGACGGTGATCGCGCCGCTGTCGTCTTCGATCTCGACTTTGCCCGTCACGTTGCGAACCGTGATCTCGCCTGAGTCGTCTTCGATCAGCACGTTGCCGGTAATCGAATCGACGTCGATCGCACCGGAGTCATCGTTGATCGTGAGATTGCCGTTGATGTTGCGCACTTCGATCGATCCCGAATCGTCGTCGATCGTCGTCGTGCCGGTGTTCGCGACTTTGATCCAGCCGCTGTCGTCATCGATCGTCACCGGCACACCAGCCGGCAGCGAGACCGCGAAGTCGAGTCGCGCGGAGAAGAAGCCGAGGAAGACCGTCTTTTCAGGGATATTGGCGTCGATGTGCAGCTCCGAGCCGCTGCGACGCAGAGTGAGCGTCATGCGATTGAGGAAATCTTCATCGCTCGTGCACGCCGTGCCGGTCACCGCCACCTGCGTCGCGCCGGCAGTGCCGTCGACCTTCAGCGATCCCGCTTCCGCGTGAATCACAACCTTCGTGATCCCCGACGCCGGGGTCGACGCGTTGCGCGCCGCGGTGTACTTGCAGTCATCGTCGTCGAAGAGACCTCCAGCGAACACCGGTGCGGCCGCGAGTAGCACTGCCGCCGTCGTCGCAATCGCTGCAATTTTCATCCGACTCTTCCTCCAACTCGCGAAGTACGGATCGCACGACCCGAAGTTTCATCACGAGACATCGGTAGCGCGTGTCACATCTCGCAACGGAGCGTAGCGGCGAGACTTCGAGTCGGAGGCAATGATGAAGAAAACAGCTCTGGTTCTCCTGTTCGCAATCCTGATCACGCCGGTCTCCATGTTCGGCGAAGACGCAAAGGCCACGTTCGAAGCGAAGTGCAAGATGTGCCATGGCGCCAACCTCGAGAAGAAGGCCATCGACACGTCGAAGTCCGAAGCCGATCTCGTGAAGTTCCTCACCAGCGACGCCAAGCACAAGAGCAAAGTCGCCGATGAGGCGCAGGCCAAAGCGCTGGTCGCGTACATCAAGACGCTGAAGAAATAGTTTCAGCGGATCGACGCAGTGTTGCAAAGCCGCGAGCTCGCGCTCGCGGCTTTTTGCGTTTTCGGACAACGCCTGTTGTCCTGCATCACGGTCGCTTCGTCTGGCGTCTCACCTTCGCCGCATCGATCCCGTCACCGTCGCGCTCTTCCACGGAGCGTACGAATGCGCCGAAGGAGATGAAGATGAAAAAGACCACAATCGCTTTCCTGCTGCTCGCTCTGGTGCTCGTGCCGGTCGCCGCGTTCGCGAACGACGCCGCCGCAACGTTTGATGCGAAGTGCAAGAGCTGCCACGGCGCGGACGGCAAGAAGCTCGCGAAAGCGGACCTCACCTCGCAGACGATTCAGGCGAAGGCCGACGCCGAGTTGGTCAAGTTCCTGACCAGCGACGCGAAGCACAAGAGCAAAGTCGCGGATGAAGCAGCGGCGAAGACGCTCGTCACCTACCTGAAGTCTCTGAAGTAGCAGGCGACACGAAGCGCCGCGCCGATTCGTGCGCGGCGCTTCAGGAGGACGCCATGAGCAAAGCCATTCTCTACGACGCCACGCTCTGCATCGGCTGCCTCGAATGCGAGTCCGCCTGTGCGCGGCAGAACGATCTGCCGTACGACGACGCGATCGCGAAGGTCAAGAAGACCTCCGAGACCAAACTCACTTACGTTGCGGTTCGCAACGCCGGCGAGGAGAAATACCTCCGCCAGCTCTGCATGCACTGCGAAGACCCGACCTGCGTTTCCGTCTGCCCGGTCAAGGCATTCACGAAAACCGCGCAGGGACCGGTGGTCTACGACGCATCGAAATGCATGGGCTGCCGCTACTGCATGATGGCCTGTCCGTTCGGAGTGCCGAAATACGAATGGTCGAAAGCCATTCCCACCGTCAAGAAATGCATCATGTGCGCGGATCGCGTTGCGGCGGGCAAAGTCACGGCCTGCACCGAAGCGTGTCCCACCGGCGCAACCGCGTTCGGTGAGCGTCCATTGATGATCACCGAAGCGCGCAAGCGCATCAATGACAACCCGCTGCAGTACGTCAATCACATCTACGGCGAGAAAGAAGCCGGCGGCACCGACGTGCTCATGCTCTCTTCGATTCGTTTCGAGGAGTTCGGCATGCCGACGAATCTGCCGACGGACTCGCTGCCGCACCTCACCGGTGCCGTGCTCTCGCACGTTCCTGATGTCGTGACGCTCGGCTCCGCGATTCTCGGCGGCGTCTACTGGATCACGCATCGCCGCGAGATCGTCGCGAAAGCGGAAAACGAGAAGGAGACTCGGTCATGAAACTCCCGAAGATCACCTTCTGGAAAATCGTCTTCGTGCTGATTCTGCTGAGCGGCGTGTACTCGACGTACGTGCGCGTGTTCCACGGCCTCGGCGGTTCGACGAATCTTTCGGACTCGACGCCGTGGGGCTTGTGGATCGGCTTCGACATCCTCTGCGGCGTGATGCTCGCGGCGGGTGGGTTCACGGTCATGGCCGCGGTGCACATCTTCAACGTGCCGAAGTACAAACCGGTGGCGCGCCCCGCGCTGCTCACCGCGTTTCTCGGCTACGTGCTCGTGATCTGCGCGCTGATGTTCGACCTCGGCAAACCGTGGAACGTCATTCGCGTCATGTTCACGTGGCAGCCGCGCAGCGTGATGTTCGAGGTCGGCTGGTGCGTGATGCTCTACACCACCGTGCTGTTCCTCGAGTTCCTGCCGATCGTCTTCGAGCGCTTCCGCTTCGAGAAAGCGATGAAGATCATTCACACGATCTCGGTGCCGCTGTACATCCTCGGCATCATCCTCTCGACGCTGCATCAATCGTCCCTCGGCAGCCTCTATCTCATCGTCCCGGGCAAACTGCATCCGCTCTGGTACTCGCCGATGCTGCCGGTGCTCTTCTGGTTGTCCGCGGTGTCGATCGGCCTGGCGATGACGATCTTCGAGTCGACCATGTCCGCGCGACACTTCCCCGGCCATGAGCTCGAACGCCCCGTCGTCACGGGACTCGGACGTCTGCTGCTCGTGATGCTGCTCGTGTACGGACTCGTGCGCGTGCAGAACCTCATCGGCCGTCATGCATTGCAGTATGCATTCGAGCCGACGTACGAGGCCGGCATGTTCTGGGTCGAAGTCATGCTCGCGTTCCTGATTCCGATCGCATTGCTGCTCATTCCTCGCGTGCGTGAGAATCCGGTGCGCCTCTACTTCGTCTCGATCCTCGTCATCAGCGGCTTCGTCGTGAATCGACTGAACGTCGCCGCGACCGGCATGGAAGGCTTCAGCGGCGAGCGCTACATCCCGAAACTCACCGAAGACGCGATCACGCTGAGCATAGTGAGCATCGGCATCTTCATCTTCACGATGGCCGTGAAGTACATGCCGATCTTCTCGCATGGTCACGGCAAAGCGGCACCACTCGTCACTCCGAAGAAGGACACCGTCCCGCCCTCCGTCATCCCCGCGCCCGCGAGGTGATGCGATGTCCGCCGGATTGCTCGTCCGCACGAACGGCGAAGGGACTCCCAGTCCCTTCGCCTTCCTGCGATTCGTTCGGCAGATCCCGCATTCGGTAGCCGCCAAGCTGTTCGCGGTCGTCTTCCTCGTGCTGCTCTTTAACCTCGGCCTGCTCGGCTGCGTCAACGTGCGCCTCCATCGCCATCACCTCGAATCGTCGCGATTGCGCGCGGCCGAACGCATCAGCGACATCGTGCGGCGCAGCACGTCGTACTACATGCTGCGCAACGATCGCGACGCGCTTGCGAACATCATCACCACGATCGGACAAGGCGCCGGCATTCAGCGCGTGCGCATCACCGACGCGAACGGCCGCGTTGGATTTTCGACCGAGGAAACGGAGATCGGCCACGTCGTCCGCATCGCCGGTGCGATCGTGCCGGTACAGCAGACGCGCACGTTCGAGAACAAAGGCGTGCGCTCGCTGAGCGTCGTCACGCCGATTCTCAACACCGCCACGTGTTCGTCCGGCGCCTGTCATGCGCATCCCGAATCCGATCAACTCCTCGGCACGCTCGAACTGAGTCTCTCCCTCGCTGAAGCCGACGCCGATGTGCGCAAGGCATCGATGCAATTCGTCAGCTACAGCGCGCTCGCGATTCTGCTCACGCTCGCAACGATCGGATTACTCGTATGGCACTTCGTGCACGAGCCCGTGCAGCTGTTGCGCGACGGCACCGTGAGTCTCGGCAGCGGCGATCTCGGCGTGCAGATTCCGGTGCTCTCGAATGATGAGCTGGGCGTGCTCGCGCAATCGTTCAACACGATGACGGCACAACTACGCCACGCGCGCGAAGAGAGCAACGCTTGGCAACACCAGCTCGAAGAGCGCGTGCAAAGCAAAACCGCGGAGCTCCGCCGCGCACACGATCAGATGATTCAGGCCGAGAAGCTCACGTCACTCGGCAAACTCGCGGCGGTCGTCGCACACGAAATCAACAACCCGCTCTCCGGCATCCTGACGTACGCGAAATTGCTGCGGAAATGGATCGAGCGCGGCGACTCACTCGAATCGCACGCGCCCGACATGCGCGACTCGCTGCAGCTCATCGAGAACGAATCGCGGCGCTGCGGCGAGATCGTGCGCAACCTGCTCACGTTCGCGCGCGTGCAGCCGATGAACATCAGCGACTTCGATGTGAATCGCATCGTGCACGCCACGATGAAGCTCATTGAGCACAAACTCGATCTCGGCAACATCACCGCGCGTCTGCAACTCGCCGGCGATCTGCCGACGATGCGCGGCGATGCCGGTCAGATCGAGCAACTTCTGCTCGCGATCATCATGAACGCGATCGAAGCGATGCCGCGCGAAGGCAATCTCATCGTCGCCACGCACGCGCAGAACGACGCGATCGTCATTCGCATCGAAGACGACGGCGCCGGCATCCCGCCGGACTTGCTGCCCCATCTCTTCGAGCCATTCACCACGACGAAAGAAGAAGGCAAAGGCGTCGGGCTCGGACTCGCGATCAGCCGCGCCATCGTCGATCGTCACGGCGGAACGATTGAAGTGAGATCGGAAGTCGGCCGCGGCACCGCGTTCATCATCACCCTCCCGTCGATGCCCGCTTACACAGAGGAGCACGCATGAATCTTCGAGGACGCATTCTCATTGTCGACGACGAGCCGAGCGTGCGCGATTCACTGAGCCGCTGGTTTCGCGACGATGGCTACGAAGTCGGTGTGGCCGAAGGCGCGAACGATGCGCTCACGCGACTCGCGGAACGGCGCTGGGATCTCGCGCTGCTCGACATTCGCATGCGCGGCACCGACGGCATCGAACTGCAACGCCGCATGAAGGACGTCGATCCCGAGTTGATCGTCATCATCATGACCGGCTACGCGAGCGTCGACACCGCGGTCACAGCGTTGAAGCAGGGCGCGTACGACTACATCACCAAGCCGCTCGATCCCGACGACGTCGCGCATCTCGTGCAGAACGCGCTTTCGCATCGACGCTCGCAGGAAGAGAACGCGCGACTCAGGGAAGTCGTCGAGCATCACGTCGTGCATCCCTCGCAAATCATCGGACAGAGCGTCGCGATGAAGAAGGTGTACGACGCGATCGAGACCGTCGCACCAACGGACGCCACGGTGTTGATCACCGGCGAAAGCGGCACTGGAAAGGAGCTCGTCGCACGAGCGATTCACGCGGGCAGTCTTCGTCGCTATCACCCAATGGTCGCGATTCACTGCGGTGCATTGACAGAGACCCTTTTGGAATCCGAACTGTTCGGTCATGAGAAAGGCGCATTCACCGGCGCGCAATATCGCAAGAAAGGAAAATTCGAGATCGCCGAAGGCGGCACGGTCTTTCTCGATGAAATTGGCGATATCTCGCTCAAGACGCAAACCGATTTGCTGCGCGTGCTGCAGGAACGAGAAATCGTGCGTGTCGGCGGACATCAAACATTCAAGGTTGATTTCCGTTGCGTGGCCGCGACGAACAAGGATCTCGAATTACTGATCCACGAAGGCAAGTTCCGGCCGGATCTCTTCTATCGTCTCAATGTGTTTCACATCGT
>JBQCJC010000197.1:0-10438 GCA_051953135.1 Thermoanaerobaculia bacterium
CGCGCGGAGGTTCGTCTTACGAGGTTTTGCGGACGGCACTTTGTCCGGCTTCTTCGACGATGTCCGAAGTGATGTTCGGCGCATCGCCCCAAAGCCGCTCGAGTCCATAGAACCGCCGCACATCCTCGGTGAAGATGTGGACGATGAAGTCGCCGAAATCGAGAAGAATCCAGCGGCCCGGCGTCGTGCCTTCGACGAGCAACGGCTTCACGCCGAGATGCTCCTTGAGCTGCGCGAGCACGTTGTCCGCGATCGCGGAAGCCTGCCGCTCGTTCGTTGCCGAACAGAGAATGAAGTAATCGGCGATCGAAGTGAGCTGGCCGACGGCCAGAACATCGAGGTCGAACGCCTTCTTGTCGAGTGCCGCGTGAGCCGCGAGGCGGACGCGGGATTCAATGGTCGAATCGTTCACGAATGGCCCTTTCGATAGAGTCCGTAGTGATGAATGTAACGCGAGACAGCCGGCGGAACCAGTTCTTCGATGGATTCGCCGTGTTGCAGGCGTTTGCGAATATCGGTAGATGAGATCGGCACTGTTGCATTTCGTGCAAATACGATCGAGCCCGATTTTTGTCTCTCTCGCGGGTTACGGATCTCGAAATTCGACAGCGTGAAATCCGTGTATCCGTTGCGCGTCAGCACGGTGAAGTTCGCGAGCGATGCGATCGTCTCGATCGATTTCCACTCGTGAAGACGCGAGAGATTGTCGTCGCCGATGATCCAATCCAGCGTTGCCTCGGGATGCTCTGCACGCAACTCGCGCAACGTGTCGACCGTGTACGAGACGGTGCCGCGTTCGAGCTCGCGCGCGGACACGAACAACGCATCGTTGCTCTGCGTGCCGAGGATCGTCATCGCATGCCGGTGAAATGGCGATGCGGTTTCGCGATCGGTTTTGAACGGTTGCACGTGCGCCGGGATGTAGAGCACGCGATCCCACTGCATCTCATCACGCACTGCGAGGATCGGGTCGAGGTGGCCGCGATGAAACGGATCGAACGTGCCGCCGCAGATGCCGATTCTCATACCGGTGGTGATGCGGGAAGCGCGTCTTCGTCGCGCGGCGCGAGCTCGCGATCGACGTTCTCACGCACGAATCGCGCGAGGATGCGCACGAGATCTTTCACGCCTTCGCCAACAACCGCCGAGATGGCGTGATACTGAAAGCCATTGGTCTCGGCATACTCGCGCACTTTGTCCGAATTGCCCGGCACCTCGGAATCGAGTTTCGATCCGACGATGATGCGCGGCTTGCGTGCGAGCGTCTGCGAATAGAGCTCGAGCTCGCGCGCGATCACTGCAGCATCCTCTTCCGGCGTTTCGTTCGACGACAAATCGACGAGATGGACGAGCACCGAACAGCGCTCGACGTGACGCAGGAACTGATCGCCGAGACCGTGACCTTCGTGCGCGCCTTCGATGAGACCAGGGATGTCCGCGACGACGAACGTTTGATCGTCGTCCGCGCGCACGACGCCGAGATTCGGAACGAGCGTCGTGAACGGATAGTCGGCGATCTTCGGTTTCGCGGCGCTGATGACGGAGATGAGCGTCGACTTGCCGGCATTCGGCAAACCAACGAGACCGACATCGGCGATGAGTTTCAACTCGATGAAGAGCTCGCGCTCTTCGCCGGGAAGCCCGTCGTACGCGTAACGTGGTGCCTGTCGCGTCGACGTTGCGAAGTGTTGATTGCCCCAGCCGCCGTTGCCGCCTTTGGCGACGAGGACGCGCTGGCCGTCTTCCATGAGATCGGCGATGACTTCGCCCGTGTGTTTCTCGCGGATGACGGAACCGACCGGCAGCTCGATCACGGCATCATGGCCGTTCGTGCCGTGGCAGTTCGAGCCCATCCCGTGCTCGCCGCGGCCGCCCTTCCACTCGCGTTGAAACTGGAGGTGGTAGAGCGTGTTGAGTCGCTTCGACGCGACGATCCACACACTGCCGCCATTGCCGCCGTCGCCGCCGGAGGGGCCGCCTTTCGGAACGAACTTCTCGCGCCGGAAGGCAACGCAGCCGTTCCCGCCGTCGCCGGCTTTCACGCGAATGGTCGCCTGATCGATGAACATTGCTTTACTGCTCAGTGCTAGGCATGTGCCGAAAAAGCGAACGCCGCCAAAAAGGCGGCGTCGCGGAACGGCAAGCCGTGACAGTTACTCGGCGGCCACCGGGGTGACGCTGATGAAGCGTCCGCGCTCGCCCTTGTCGTGGAAGGCGACGATGCCGTCGATCTTCGCGAAGAGTGTGTGGTCGCGGCCGATGCCGACGTTGACGCCCGGCGAGAACTTCGTGCCGCGCTGACGCACGAGAATCGAGCCGCCGGTCACGAACTGGCCGGCAAAGCGCTTGACGCCGAGCATTTTCGGCTGCGAGTCGCGGCCGTTACGGGACGAGCCTTGTCCTTTTTTATGAGCCATCGTGATCTCCTAGATGTTGATTCCGTCGATGCGAACTTCGACGACATCCTGACGATGGCCGTGGGTCCGCTTCGTGTGATTCTTGCGGCGCTTCTTTTTGAAGACGATGATCTTTTCGCCGCGGGTCTCACGGACGACGGTCGCGGCGACCGATGCACCCTGAACCGTCGGGCTGCCGACCTTCGGCTGATCGCCGCCGATCATCAGAACTTCATTGAACGTGACTTTGTCCTGATTCGCACTGCCGAGCGCGTCACGCTCCACCTGAAGGCGATCGCCTTCGGCAACACGATACTGCTTCCCACCGGAACGAATGATGGCGTACACAACGTCCTCCAACCAATTGGAACTGCGCGATTTGACGGGCGAGGGTCAAGCGTCTCCGCACAGACTCCTCAGGCGCTCGGCAAACAACGCGGGAGGCACAAGGGCTATTCCGTGCGCATCCACTTGTATTTACGAGCGAAAAAACGGGGCGCCCGAAGGCGCCCCGCAAGAGTACTACAGGAAACTGACGACTAGAACATGAAGCGCGCGCCGAGGTAGAAGCGGCGCGGCTGCACCCAGGTGAGCGGCTTGCCGAACTCGAGGCCAGCCCCCTGACCCGCGACGAGATCCTGCTCGCGGATGACCGCCTGGTCGTTGAGGGCGTTGAAGAGATCGACGAAGAGCTCGAGCTTGGTACCGGCCGGAAGCGGCTGGTTCCACTGAGCGCGGAGGTCGAGGGTGCCGTAGGACGGGTTGGTGAGAGCACCAACCGTGTTCGGCTGAACCCACGTATCGACCACGCCGTTGTATTCGTACGCATCGCCAGGTGCTTCGAGGAGCGGCAGGTTACGACCCGACTGGACCGCCGTGCGGCTGTAGTGCGCACCGGAGTTCCAGTTGTAGACCGCGCCGAGCTCGAGGCGGCTGAAGAACATGTACGAACCAGCGAACTTGAAGAGGTGGTCGATCGAGCCCGGCTGCGTGCCGTAGACGTTCGGTGCGCGCGGGTCGAGCCACAGCACGTCACCGGCGAAGTCGGCGTTCGAGTCGGAGTTGGTGTTGCCTTCGGCGTCGGTGTACGTGTACGAAACGAGCGCCTGCCAGTTGTCGGCGTAACGCTTGCGGAACACGAGGTCGATACCGTCGGTGTTGCGCTCGCCACCCGCGAGGGTGCCGATGACGAAGTTCGACGGCGGGATCGAGTTGTAGCCGAAGTACTTCAGGCCAAGGTTGAAGCCACCCGACACGGACGGATCGGTGTAGACCGTGAGGTCGTAGTCTTCAATGATGTCGCGGGTCTCGCGACGGTACGCGCTGGTCTCGAAGCTCAGGTTGTGACCAAGGTCGATCTGGTAACCGAACTGGAGCTCATCCGTGTACGGGGTCTTGGTGGTCGGGGAGAAGAACGCGTCCTGAACGACTGGGCCGCCACGAGTACGGTAGGTCACCCAGCGTCCGCCGATGAAGACCTGCTCATCGAGGATCTGACCGGTGAGCGTACCGGCGAAGTTCGTGAGGTTCAGACGGATCGGATCGTAGTAACGACCGTAGTAGCCCGAGACCTTCTGACGACCATTGCCGAAGATGTCATAGATGACCGACACACGCGGCGCGTACGCCCAGTCAAACGTGTAGATCTTCTCGCCGGTCGTGGCCTTGTGATCCCACTTCTCGGCGCGGACACCCGCGTTGACCACGAAGCGGCCGAGCGCGATGGAGTCCTGAAGGTAAACAACCTGACCGTTCGTCTGCGTTTCCTGCGAGCCCGACGCGGTCTCGATGACGCGGCGATAGTTGATCGCGCCGTTCGGGTTGCCGGTCGTGTCCGCGAACTTGTACTGAACGAGCTCGGCCTGAGTGATCGTGCCGTCGTGGTTCAGGTCGAGGATGTTGTAGAAGTACGCCTTGTCGTTCGCATTCATGCTGTTGATGTTGTTCAACAGGCCGTTGCGATCGCTGGCGTTGGTGGCGTTGAAGGTGAACGAGTTGAACAGACCGGAGGTCGCGATTTCACCCGCGGTGACGCCGGTACCGGCGTAGATCGCGCCGATCGAGTTGTACTGCGCGCCGCCGACGAAACGGCTGTCGCGGAAGTTGATGTGGTCTTCGTTCTCGAGGCCGAGCTTCAGCGTGTGACCGCCGAACGAACCGGCGTCGAAGAAGCCTTCGAACGTCGCGCGCATGAACTCGGTGTCGCGCTCGCTGATGTTGTTCGCGCCGGCGCCGCCGAGCTGCTGCTCGGAAAGCGGGCGGTTATCCGTGCGCTTGAAGACGACGGTGTTGAGGACTTCCTGAATCGAAGCGATCGTCGAGACTTCGCCGTTGTGCTTACCGTAGGCAGCGTCAACGAGGAAGTTCGAGTTGAAGACGCGGTTGTAGTCGAGCGAGTAGCGATCGCCACCCTGCTTCGTACCCGACGAACGGGTGTTCAGCGTGGTGTTGACGGTGGAACCGGAGATGTCCGTCGGGTCGTTCGTGAAGGTACCGGAGATACGGTCCTTCGAGGTGAACTGCCACGACAGCTTGCCGTAGGCCTGCTTGCCGTCGTTCTCGACCGTGCGGAGGAACTGGTCGTCGTTGGTCACGACGTCCGTCTCCGTGTTCAGGAGGCGGTAGCTGCCGAAGAACCACGCCTTGTCGCGCACGATCGGGCCGCCGAGGGTGATGGCCGTGTCGTACGAGGAGAAGGTCGCGTTCGCCTGGTGTTCGTTGTCAGCGACGAGCGAGTCGTCCTGCGTGTAGTAGTTGACCGAGCCGGTGAAATCGTTCGAACCCGACTTGGTGACGACCGACGACAGGAGGCCCGGGGCGCCGGCGAATTCCGCCGGGATACCGCCGGTGAGAACCTTCTGCTCCTGAATGATTTCGCTGTTCAGGTTGGCGCCGAAGGTACCGGTGAGCGGGTCGGTGACGTTGATGCCTTCCACGTAGTAGAAGTTGTCCGTCGACTGACCGATCGAACCGCCGATGTCCGAGTAGTTCACGCCCGAGCGCGAGGCCGGGTTACCGGTCGTGCTGGGGAGAACGCCCGGAACGAGCTGGAGGTACGACTGGTACGTACGACCCGTCGGGAGCGACTCCGTGAGCTCGAGCGTCAGTTCCTGACCGACGGTCGCGCTCGTGGTGTCGACGATCGGAGCGTCGGCGGTGACGGTGATGGAGTCGGAGACCGCCGCCATCGTGAGCGTGATGCGAACCTGCGCCTGCTGCGCAGAACGCACGAGCACGTTCTTCGTCTGAGCCTTGCCGAAGCCCTCGAGGCTCGCGTCGACCGTGTACGAGTTCGACGGTTCGAGCGAAACGAGAACTGCGACACCATCCGCTCCCGTAACTTCGGTGCGGCGGGTGGTGGTGTTGGCGGCCGAAGCCGTCACGGAAACACCCGGCAGCGGTGCGCCCGACGAGTCAGTAACGATCACCTGGATCGTACCGGTCGTCGACTGCGCGAACGCAGAGCCGGTCACTACGATGAGTAGTGCGGTCAATAAAATGACAAACCTTTTCATCCCTGCTCCCTTTCCTGGATTGTGAGAGCCCGTCTGGTGATCCGTCCACACGGGCAGTTTGAACACGATTTCGTTGGAAAGCCGGGATTGTAACGATCGCGTCACGGCTGGCGCAACCCCTCGTAACAATTGGATGAAATTCTTTGAAAGAAGAGGCGATCGATCCTGCTTCCGATGAGTGATGCTTAGAATCATGGTCATGCGCGCGCCACTTCTCCTCTCCGCCACATTCGCGGCGCTTCTGGCCCTTCCGGCCTCCGCCGCAATCGATCCCGCCGCCAATGTCGGCAAAGCAAAAGAGGAGATCGCCGCCGGCAGACACGCGGCCGCGCTCGAGTTACTGCATCAGGCCACGCCAGTCGCCTCGGCATCAACGAATCTGCATCAGCGCGCCGCGGCTCTCTCTGCGATCTATTTCTATAGCGCTGTGGCGGAAGTGGCGATGGGACGAAAAGAGGAGGCGACGAACGATCTTCGATCCTTCTTCCTGTACAGCCCGGCGACGAAGATCGATGCGGCGCGGTTCTCGCCGGAGTTCGCATCGCTGTTCAAGGATGTCCAGACGAATCTCACGAAACGCCGCAGCGCACCGGCGTCCTTCGAAGATGCATATCCAGGATTCCCGCCCGGCGTTTCGAGCAGCGTGTGGCCTCTCGACACGTGGGGCGCCTCCAGCGAGTTCATCATTCTCGGCACGGACAAGGAAAAGGAAGAATGGGGCCGGATCCGCGACGACGCTGCTCGCAAGACATTCGTCGAGACGTTCTGGGCACAGCGCGATACAGATCCCTCGACGGCCGTCAATGAGGCGCGGATCGAATTTCTGTCGCGCATTGCGTTTGCCGACGTTGCTTTTACCGAGTCGCCGGATGCACGCGGCTCCCTCAGTGACCGCGGCCGCGTCTTCGTCCTCCTCGGCCCACCGCAACGTGTTTCGGTTCGCCCGATGAATCGCCGTGAGGCCTGGTATCAGCCGAGCCGTTCGATCGATGCAGGCAACGCGCTCGAACAGTGGACGTACTTCCGCGAGCAGCTCCCGGCGAAATTGCCACACAATGAGCTTCTCGTTCGCTTTATCAGCGAAGGCGGCTCAATGGTGCGTCGTATGGAGCGCGATTTCCTTGTGGAAAAGGCAATCAAAGACGCGCCGGATGCATTACGCCGCGATTAATTACTGCTGTCGTAAGAACGCCTGCAATTTCGGCTGATTCGGATCGATCGCGAGCGAGCGCGCAAAACTGCGCTTTGCCTCGTCAATACGCCCTAAGCAAATTTCCGCAACGCCCGCGGAGGCATAAGGCACCGGATTATTCGGATCCATTTGACTAGCCGCACGAAAATCATCCAGTGCGCCATTACAGTCCTGCTGATCGATGCGATAGCGCCCGCGGAAGAGTCGTAATTCGACGTCGTCCGATTTCGCAGTGACGGCCTGTTCTAACAAGCGAAGGCTGCGCGGCGCGGCGCCACTGCGCTGATATCCGATTGCGCGTCCAATGAGGAATTTGCGGCCTTCGGGTAATCCTGCCGCAAACGCTCTCACGAGTAATTCGTCGGCACGATCGAGATCACGCTTCTCGGCAAACAGCAAATCACTGTAATTCCACAATGCAGAGGACAGCTTAGGATCGAGCTGAATTGCTTTCTCCCACGCCTGTGCGGCATCGGCGAGTTGATTGTGATCTTTGAGGATTAATGCACGATTGTTGTACCAGCCGGCGGTATGTGTCGTCGTACCAGTGACATTGGCCGGCGCAGCGGTCGCCTCTCCCGATGAGATGTAGCCGAGCGCTTTGAGCTTCGCTAACTCTTCTTCGTTCGCGCCCTTTGATGGCGCGCCTTCGAGCATTGGCTTCATTGGAGTGAAATGCGCGCGGTAATTCGCGCGGGCACTCAATGCGGGAACGAGAATCGGCGGCGCAATGACGTTCTCGCCGGCGGGCATGCCGCTCAATGCCAGCAGCGTCGATGCAACTTGTGCAACATGCTCTTCAGGGCCGGTGCGGCCCTTCCCTGCAATTCCGTCGCCCCACAATAGATAAATGCCAGCCTTGCGATGCCATTTCGCCGCTGTAGTCGCGGCAAAACTCGATAATTCCGTAGGACGATCATCGAACCAGTGAAATCCGTGATCGGACGCGAGCATCATTCGCGCGCCATGCTTCTGTGCGAGCGCTTTATAGTCGCCTAACAGCTGATCGATGCGACGGAAATACTGTTCCGGCACGCCGGAGTAGCGATTGAAATCCTCGTCACTGATGTGCGGCTGCTTAGGCGCGGTATAAGGCGCAAACATATGCCCGATACTGTCCGTGCCCTGCAGATAAAGAATCGTAATGTCGGGTAATTGCTCGCCAAGATACCCGCGGGCGAGCTTGTCATATACCGACGTTTCGACGAGGATGCGTCGTAATGCACTGACGGGATGCGAATAGGGATCCGTGGTTTTGCGCCGTTCGTCATACTCTTCGCGTGAAAGCCACGGGAAGTATTTCTGCACTTCCTCGTAAGTGATCTCGTTCTCTACTTCATTGAGCACACCACGCGCCCATGCTTCGCGCGACGCCGGATAAACCGCACCTTTTGGCGGCTCGGATTCCGAGAAGAGAAACGTAAAGAAACGGTCGGATACGAGAAATCCCCGAATCGGTTCCGCGGGATACGTCGCCCATAATCCAAACACGGCGCTGCGCTTCCCCGCTTGTGTGGCCATGTTCCACACCGCCGGAACTTTGCGTTCGTCGCTCGTAATCGGCTCTTTCTGTCCAGTGCGCGGATGAAAGCGCGTGAAATCGAGGATTTCGTGCTCGAGCGGCGAAGCGCCCGTCATCATCGTGTTCCACAGCAGCGGGGACAATGGCGGATGTTCGGTCAATAAATCGCCCGCCGTTCCCTCACGCACAAGAGACGCAAGGTTCGGCATCGCGCCCTTGCGCATGTAGAAATCGAGAAGCTGCCAATCGGCGCCATCGAGTCCGATGAAAATTACGGGTTTCGATTTAACCGACTGGGATGCGATTTCTGGAACCGGCAATGTCGCAATGGCGGATTCCGGCACGCTCGGACGCACTGTGAGCGTTTTCGGATTCAAACCCCATTGTGCGATTTGCGATTGCAATGCGTTTGCGGCGATTTCGCCCGCATTGCGAGGATTGCGGCGCAATGTCTCGACATCAGCATTGGCCAGCCAGTTCTTTGTGAGCTCCTGAACGCGCGCATTGAGCGACGAGCACCAGTCGCCATCCGGCCACGATTGTGGAACGCGCGATGGAACGGTGTAATCGAATCGCACTGCGATACCGATCGTTGCGTCGCCGGCGTCATCGAGCTCGTAATTGCGATCGAAGCGCACAAGATCGTTCGCTGTCGGCGCAATACACGGCTGGCCGCCAATACCGGCAAACCCGACGCGGCCTCTTACGACGCGCAGATCGTCGCCATGACGAACGATGCGCGCGGAGTCCGCGGGCTGAATGCGAAACGTGAGGAGCAGCGCGGCGAGAATCGCCAGAATCACGGCGGCCGCGACGAGCGGAGTGCGCTTCATTGCGTCGCGTCGTAACGGCTGGCTTTGGCGCGGTATGCCCTCGAAATCCGCCCAAAAACAACGAGGCCCCCGAAATCGGGGGCCTCGGCGTTACAGCATGAGAAACGATTAGAACGACAGACGCACGCCGAGACGCAGGCTGCGCGGCTGCGTGAACGCGGTACCGGCCTTCAGGTAGTCCGGGTTGGTCGCGGTTGCACGCGGGTTCGGGATCGACCCGAGCGGACGCGGAACCTCGTTGATGCCAGCGTACTGGATACCACCGCCCGAGCCGCAGAGGCCGTCCGGGATACCGGCGCACGGGTCGCCATCGCTGGAGAGGTTGTAGCGCTCGTCGAGACGCGTGATCGACTGGCGGTTCAGAACGTTGAACACGTCGAGGATCAGGTTGAGGCGCGTGGCGCCGAAGTCGACCGGGTAACCGAAGTGGAGGTCAGCCTCGTACTCCGCCGGGCCACGGCCAACCGAGCCGCGCGGCGCGAGGTAGTACTCGTAGTTCTGGTAACCGGCCGAGTAGCCGTACGCATTGAGGGGGAAGCCCGACGCGTAGTACGTCGAGAAGCCGACCGTGAGGCCGTTGACCATGCCCTGATCGAACGTGTACGAACCATACAGCTTGAACTGGTGCGTACGGTCGCTCGAGAGGAGACCGTCGGAGTTGATCATGAAGTCAGCGTAGTCGAACGCCGAGTTGATGTTCGGATCGAGCTGACCGGTCGAAGCCTGGAAGAGACCGTCGTAGTTACCCTCGAGACGCGACCACAGGTAGCTCGCGAAGAGCTGGGCGCGGTTCGAGAAGCGCTTGCGCGCGTGGAGCTGAACGCCCGTGAAGGTACGCTCGACGTCCGGAGCGATGGCCGGCTCGTAGTCGTAGAACGACATGTTGACGCCCGTGCCTTCGCCCGGGTTCGCGATGTGATAGGAGCCGCTGACCGGATCGAGGAAGTCCTCGACGACGCGGCCGAGCGAGCGGTAGGTAC
>JBQCJC010000198.1:0-8438 GCA_051953135.1 Thermoanaerobaculia bacterium
GGCGTCGGACCGATGACCATCGCGATGCTGATGCAGAACACCGTCACGGCAGCGCAGCGGAGACGCGCGTGATTCTGCGCGCCGGACTGACCGGCGGAATCGCGTCGGGCAAATCGACGGCGCGCGAACTGTTCGGCAAGCATGGCGTGCACGTGCTCGATGCGGATCGCATCGTCGCCGAGTTGTACGAGCCCGGACGCGCGGGACATGCGGCGCTCGTGCAAACGTACGGACCGCGCATTCTTCGCGAGGATCAGACGATCGATAGAGCGGAGCTCGCGAACATCGCATTCTCGAATCCCGATGAAGCGAAGAAGCTCAATGCGCTGATTCATCCAATCGTCGTGCAGTACACGAATGAACTGCTCGATGAATACGAGCGCACGCATGGCGATGGAATCGTGATGGTCGAGGCGACGCTGCTCATCGAAGCCGATGGACGTCGTCGTTACGACAAGATCGTGGTCGTTGATGTTGCGCCGGAGACGCAGATCGAACGCGGCATCGCCCGCGGCTTGTCGCGCGAGGAAGTGACGCGACGGATCGCGAATCAGTTGCCGCGCGATGAGCGTCTGCGCAATGCGGATTACGTGATCGACAACAACGGCGATCGCGATGCGCTCGAGCGCGAGGTGCTGCGCGTGCTCGACGAGTTACGGCGCGATCTCGCGAAAAAGAAAACGGCGGGCCAGAAGCCCGCCGCGTACTGAAAAAACCGGCGAATGGAACTAGGTCGTCGTGGTGGAGCTGGTGCCGGTGGAGGTACCAGTGCCGCTGGTGCTCGTCGTGCTCGTGGCCGACGTGTCGGTCATCGTGCCGGTGCCCGACGTATCCGTCGACATCGTGCCGGTTGCCATCGTGTCGGTCGACATCGTCATCGACGTATCGGTGGACATCGAACCCGTGTCCGTGGCGACGGTGTCGGTGGTGCTGATCGTTTCGCTCGTGGAAGTACTCGTCTCTTCCTTCTTGCAGGCGACGAACAGCACGAGGGTAAGCGCGGCGAGAAAGACCAGGATCTTCTTCGTCATCAGTAATTTTCTCCTGTCGTTGGTTTGCGGTTCTAACGAGCTGCGATTTCGCACAGTGCTTCTGAGTGCCAGCTCACCCCCTTCGTCGTCCGTTTGCGGAAATCCCGGATCAGGGCGAGCAACTCTTGCGCCAGACGCAAATGACAGGCAAAAAAAACGCCCCGCCGAAGCGGGGCGTTTCGAGACGAAACGAACTAAAAACTAGGTCGTGGTCGTCGAGGTGCTGCCGCTGGTGGCGGTCGTCGCGGTCGTCGCCGACGTGTCGGTCGTCGCAGCCGTGTCGGTCGTGGCGGCCGTAGCGGCCGTGTCGGTGGCCATCGTGTCCGTCGCCATCGTGGCGGCGGTGTCGGTGGCGCCGGTCTCCGTCGCCGTCGTCATCGACGTGTCGGTGGCGGCGGTGTCGGTGGTCGCTTCTTCCTTCTTGCAACCAACGGCGAACATGGAAACGACGAGCAGGGCGAGCAGCGTGAGAACCAGAGACTTCTTCATTTAAGTACTTTCTCCTTCACTTTTTCAGATCTCGCGATCTGTTTTCGAATTACTGAGGAAACACGGAAACTCTTGAGTAAGGTCTGTCAGGGTGCCCGACTCACCTCGCTTTGCGTTCGAATTGTCGAAACCGAATCGCGCGCGGCGCGAAAAGTGTCAGACGGAAATCCCAGGGCACGGAAGGCGCACACATGCCCCCTCTTGTTGGGCGATATGATAGAGGCCGCTTATCCGATGTCAAGTACGACTCCCATTTCGATGGATCTCGCCCCTCGGCCGAATCACGTGAAAGTGCCTTCGTTCGACGGCACTTTGGTCCATTACGACATCTACGATGCGCCCTCCCCTTCCGCGGTCATAGTGGTTCCCGGCTTCTGGCGCGATCGCCGTCATCCATCGATGATTCGCCTCGCGGAGTTCCTCGTGCACGACGGGTATCGCGTGGTCGTCACCGACGTGCGCGGCCATGGCGACAGCGAGGGAACGTACGGCTTCAATCAGTACGAGCACCACGACGTGTTTGCGATCGCGCAGGATGTGCTCGAGAAGAACCGCACGATCTCGGCGCTCACGATCCTCGGATTTTCGTACGGCGGCGCGATCGCAATCTCGACGGTGGCGCGTCACAGCTTGCCCGTCACGTCACTGCTGCTGATCTCGTCGGTTGCCGATTTTTCGCTGATCACGCCGAAACTGAATCCATTCACGATTCACCGGCACATCGCGTTTTCACAGGCATTGAAGCGTCCGCGGTTCGTGTGGAACATGCGCCGCTCGCCGAAGCTCAGCGCGCTGGAAGACGTGCGCAACGTGCACGTGCCGCTCTGCCTGATTCACGTGAAGAACGACTGGCTCATCGATCATCGGAACTCAGTGGAGCTTTACGAAGCGGCGCATGAGCCGAAGGAACTGCATCTGCTCGACATCGAAGGCAACTATCACGCGGATCGGATCTTTAATGTCGCGCAGGATTCAGTGGAACCGCTCGTTCGCAACTTTCTCGCGCGCTACACGCCGCGCTAAACGAATCAGGCCGCGTGTTTCCACGCGGCCTGCGAATCCAACCGGTCCTGTGGACAGGTTACGGCAGAGGTAGCGGCGGCACATCGGGACGGCGTTGCGGCGTCACCGGTACGATCTCGATGACCTGCAGCTCCGGCAGATGTTCGTCGTATCGCGGGCGAGCCGGTTCCGGCTGTCGGACCCGGGGCTCCACGCCGCCGTCATCCTGCGTCCACTCTTCTCCGTCGAAAACCCACATTTGGCTGTCCTTTCCGTCGGCGCCGTTCCCGCCACGCGCGGTCGCGACGCACCGTCCAATATTTCAAGGCGCCTGCCATACGGCGTACGCTGCCGTCCGGCTGTTCATGCCATTGAATACGTGGGACTTACGGAAATGGTTGGGGAACTGGCGTGTCGAATCCGTCACGCTGCGCGTGTCCTGCGAGGATCACGCTTTGTCCTTCGCGAGATGCGCGGCGAGTGCACGATACGCATTGCCACGATGCGAGATCGCGTCTTTCTCCTGATCGCTCATCTCCGCGAAGGTTTTATGTGTTCCGTTCGGCTGAAACCACGCATCCCATCCGAAGTGACGCTCACCGCGCGGCTGCACGAGCACTTCTCCGCGGCAGACACCATTGAAGAGCTTCAGGTCGCGTCCATCCCAGTAGCCGACGCAACATTCCGCGCGCGCGGCGCGATTGTTGAGCGCATACGCGATGGCCGCGAGTCCTTTGCCGCCCGCGGCTTCGAGCAGCCAGCGCACATACGGTCCGGGAAAATTACCGAGCTCGTCGAAGCCTAACGAAACGTCTTCGACGATCAATCGGCCATAACCCTTCGCGCGCGCGACTTCGACTTTGTAGCGCGTGATTTCTTCGACAGTCGCGGCCTGGATTTCCGGCAGCGAGATCGATACGCGCAACAACGTGGTGCCGAGAATGCGCTCGGCTTCAATGCCTTTGTTGGGATTTCCGGAAACGAGGATGAGCGGATCGTTCGCGTTCCCCTTTGTTTCGGCGGCGGGCGCGGCAGCAGTCTTCTTCGGCACGTCGGGCGATTCTAATCGGCGGCGACGGTGCGCAGCGACTGCGTGAGACGCACGCGAAACGATTCAGGCGCCGAAACCGGCGTCAGCCGCTTGCGGAAGAACGATCGCATTTTGCGATGAACGATGACGCGAACTTCGCAGTCCGGGCAATCGTGCAGATGAAGCTCGATGGTCTGGCGTTTCGAATCGCCGAGGGAACCATCGAGGAAGAAGTACATCACGCGCTTGACATCGTCACAGAGCATTACGGCTTTCCTTCCGTGGGCGAGAGGTGACGACACACGCTCATCGGAACTGGGTTGCAGATTGGTGAATTCCGTCGCGATCGAGCTCATGTCCATTTGAACGTCGCGCCGCTCTACTGCAACCCGTCTGCCGCTTTTGCGCAAACGAAAAAGGCGGCCTAGCGGCCGCCTTGAGTTTCGTTGGTTGAGCCTGTCGATTACTCGACTTCGAACTGCTCTTCTTCGTCCTCTTCGACTTCGAACTCGAAATCCTCGTCCTCGTCGCCGGCGAAGAGAATCTCTTCTTCGTTTTCTTCCGGCTCCGCGACCTCGGTCTCGCCGTCCTTCGCGTCGTCCTTCTTCTTGCGGCCCTTCGTCTCGTCTTTGCGCGAGCGCATCTTCGCCGGCTCCGCCTGACCGCGGATGTAGCCGTACTTGCGCGCGTACTCGAGCAGCGTGCGCTCGAGCATCTTGCGGCCGCGATACAGACGCGACATGACGGTGCCGACCGGGCAGTCGAGGATCTCGGCGATTTCCTTGTACGAGAACCCTTCGATGTCCGCGAGGAGCACGACCATCTTGTAGTCGTGCGGGAGCGAATCCAGGGCGCGCTTGACGTCCGCGTCCATCATGTCCTGGAAGATTTCGCTCTCCGGATCGCGAATGAGATCCGGCGCATTCTTCTGAATCACGCGCTCGTACGACTCTTCGATCTCCGAGAAGTCGATCTTGTGCGGCGTGAGCTTCTTCTTCCGGTAGTTGTTGATGAACGTGTTCTTCATGATCTTGAAGAGCCACGCCTTGAAATTCGTACCTTCCTCGAATTTGTCGTAGTACTTGTACGCCTTGAGGTACGTCTCCTGGACGAGATCCTCCGCGTCTTCGGAGTTCCTCGTCATGCGATACGCCGTGTTGTACAGGGAGTCGACATACGGCATTGCTGCCGTTTCGAAATCCCAGCCCTGTTCGTGGTTCGTTACTTCCGCGCTCTTCATGATCTCTCCCGTACTGACGGCAAACGCTTCAACTTGCATGCCGATGCACCATTAGATGCAGTGACAAATTAATTAGTTACGCTCGGCTGGACACCTGTATCCAAGTCGTTCCAGCACTGGGCTTTACACGAGACGAGCCGCGGCTTCGGGTTTCGATGCGCCCGGTGACGTCGATCCGCGTCCGTCACTGCGATCGGACACGTGCGTCCACGAAAGCGGCTCTTCTCTGAAAAAATCTACGGTCTACTGAGGGGAACTGCTGGCAGATCGGCTGTAAACGAACAGTGAACGGTCTGTATTCCCAACCGGCGGATGATACAGAGCACTTCGAAAAATTTCAACCACCAGAAAAAAATTTGCGGTTCGCGCGACCCCGCGTCACTCGGGAGCACCGTGCAACAGCTCCTCGTACGCCCGCGTGATCTCGATGAACCGGCTCGCCGCGTCGGACTGCGCCTGCGAGGGCGCGCCATGATACCGATCCGGGTGATGTTGTGCAGCAAGTTTTCGATAGGCGGCACTCAGTTCCTGCCGCGACGGGGTTCCGTCGATCCCCAGAACACGCAGCAATTCCTGACGATCGGTCTGCGATCGCACGAACAACGGCGCACCGCCACCAGCGCGATCAGCCTCTCGCGGGCGGGCGCTTTTCGCATGATCGACGTACTCGAAGCCATACAGGGCACGCAGTTTCGCGAGCGCATCGGTGTGAAATCCGAGGCCGAAACTGAGATCGAGAAGCGCGGCGTACTGGCGCACTGGAATCGGACTGCGTGTCGCAACGAGCTGCACCGCGGTCTCGAGCAGATCGTGCTTCTGTTTGTCGTTGCTGTAGCGCGCGAACGACTCGGCCCAGTTCGACACGTCGATGCCGCGAGTCACCGGCGCGGCGATTCCGCTCCCTCGCCTGACCTGCCGCATCGCTTCATCGGCGGTGAGCTCGCCGCACGCAACGACATGAAAGAGCAATGATGCGGCGATGGACTCGCGCTGCGGCACCGCGGTCTCTCGTGTTTCGGTTTCCTTCTGCGCGATCGCGGTCGCAGTCATGACGAAGACGGCAATGCCGCCGCCGGCGACCAGCATGAAAAGAATGAAGACGAGCTCCACATCGACACCGCTTCTCAGGCGGCAGAGGCAACGAGCGCGTCGATGACGTCGATCTTCGCCTGCAGCTCGACATCCGTCAGGACGGGCGTCGAGCCATCGACGTCGATCTCTTCGTCGACGCTGATCCAGCTTTTGCAGCCTGCGTAATCTTCGCGGAACCGCACTTGCGCAGGGCGCGCCAGCTCCCACGTGCGCACGGCAATCACATACAACGCCTGATCGGGACGAAAACGAAATCGCGCGTCGAGCGTTTCTTTCGGCAGCACGACGTACGGCTGCAATCGATCGAGCGCCGCGGCGTCATTCACACTCCAGGTCTTCACGACCTCGCACCAGTGCGTGACCTCCACACTCGGCCGCGCTTCGGATTCACCCTGATGAAAATAGGTCGGATAGAGATAGAAGCGATCGGCTTCGACGCCGAACGTCGGATCCGCGATGCCGCCTTTGCGAATCAGCACGATCTGCGTTCCACGCGCGAGCGCCGCAACGACGTTCGACCATTCTTTCAACGCGGTGTGATTCGGAAGTTTGTTCATGGCCTGTAGGTGACGCTGTTGACCGGCCCTTCCCATATCGTCACGGCGGTGACGACCGCACTCTCGTCTTCAACCGCGGATTGCAGCTCGCGCGCAAACCACTCGGCGATGTTCTCCGCGCTCGGATTGATCTCAGTGAACGGCGGAACGTCGTTGATGCAGCCGTAGTCGAGTTTCTTCGCGAGAACTTCGAGTTTGCGTTTGGCGCTGACGAAGTCGACGGCGATCGCATCCGAATCGATACCGCCGCCGCTCGCCGCGAGATCGGCTTCGACTTTGTACGAATGTCCGTGCAGTGGTTCAGAGATGCCGCGATATTCGCGAAGGTAGTGTGCAGATTCGAATCGCGCTTCGACGCGAACGGTGTAGTTACCCGACATGAGTCTCCGGAAAAACGTGCTCGATCAATCGCTCGTCGGTTCCGAGCTCGCGCAGTTCTTCCGGTGTGGCCTGACTGCGCAATAACTCGATGGCGCGCACATCATCCCAGCACGCGCTCGGCGAGTCTCCCTCGGCCAAATGGACCAATGCAAGCAAGGTCCTGCGGCGACTTTCATCCACGGCCCGAAGTGTACAATGCGCGCCGATTCGCCGATGCCACTGCCCAAAAGTATTCTCTGCACCGCCTGCAAAAAGACCTATCCCGAGGGGTGGAAACGCTGTCCGTACTGCGGTCACGACGAGATGCGTGCGAAGCAGGACAACCAGGCGCGCCGCTACATGGACAAGAAGATCCGTGAGTTCGAGCAGCGCACTGGAAAGCCGGCCCGATCGAAAGACGAACAACGTCAGAAGCAGGAAAAAGGTCAGCAGCAACGCGGCCAGCAACAGCAGGGACGCGACAAGCAGCGCCAGCAGCAGGGGCAGAAACAGCAAGGCAATCAACAGCAGCAACAGCAGCAAAAACAACGTCAGCAGCAGCAACAACAGCAACGTGAAAAGCAGCGCGAGCAACAACGCGCGCAGCAGCAACAGCAGGCCGCGGAGCAGCCAAACGCACCGCAGCAGCAAGCGCAGGGCGAAGGCGGCAGCCGGCGTCGTCGCAGACGTCGTGGTCGCGGCGGTGCGGGTCGCGCCGAGGGCGCTGCGCCGCAGCAGCAGGAAACGCAGCAACAACAACAATCGCAACCGCAGCAGCAACAGCCGCGAGAACCGCGTCCTCCTCGTCCGCCGCGCCCGCCTCGCCCTCCCCGTCCGGAAGGCGAAGCGCAGCCGCAGCAACGGAGTGAAGGTGAGAGCGGTGGTGGTGAAGGCGCAGCGGCGAAGAAGCGTCGCCGGTTCCGACGCCGTCGTCGTGGCGGTGGGGGCGGTGGTGGCGGCGAAGGTTCGGGCGGCGGCGAGTAGCTCGCGTCAGGCCGTCTTCTCGACGTCCGGCTTGCTCATCCTCAGATACCGCGCGCTGCATTCCGCGAATCCTTCGCAGCGAATGCAGTACCCATCCGCGCCCTCGGGCTTGTAATCCGCCGGCGGGCAGATGTTCACGCCCGCAACCGTGTCGCGCGTGCATTGCGCTTCGAGTCGCGCGATGTCCGCGTCCGCACCTTTCACCAGCGCCTGCTTGATTGCGGCATAACGCGCGGCGTTCTGCATCGCGACCGTGTCCATGCGCGGCGGCTGTTGTGGAACAGGTCGCGATGCCTGCGGCGGAGGCGGCGACGCGGCGGCGATGCGCATCGGCGCAGGACGCTGAATCAGGAAGAAGACGTACGACAGCACCGCGCCGCCGAGCGCCGCTAGGTTCGTTTCACCACCCGCAAACACGCCGTACAGCAGAACCGCGAGCGAGAAGAACGCGAGCCATCGCACCGGCACCGGCATCATTCCGAACAGATAGAACGTCTGCTGCGGAAAGAGCGCCGCATACACGAACAGCAGCGAGAAGTAGACGAAGTACGAACCGAGAAGCGGAATGCCGAGGTACGCGGCGACGCCCGCGGATCCGAGCGTCGACAACAGGAACAGCGTGAGAAATCGCGCCGTCCCCCACTCTTCCTCGA
>JBQCJC010000199.1:0-2366 GCA_051953135.1 Thermoanaerobaculia bacterium
CACGCAAGTCCGGCAGCCCGATTGACGTCGTGCTCTACGAGGGTGCGGTACATGGCTTCGACGATCCCGGAGCCGCCAGACAATCGGTGGCAGCCAACCGCATCGCCAGCGCCAACGCGTTTCAGCGGGCTTTCGCCATCCTTCAGGCGCTTCGGCCCAAGTGAACGCAGCCTTCCTCCGTCACAGCAACTTCGCCCGCACGAACAGCGTGCGTAGCGCGTTGGTCGCCTGCACCGTCAGCATCGCATTTGCCGCGGCGCGCTGCCGCGACAGCAGCGCGTCCTCATGCAGCGCGCGAAACTCCATCCATTCGATGGCGGAAAGGCTGGTGATGAAGCGGAAAGCCTGGCCAACCGTGCCGATCGAAACGGTCTGGCCGTTGAGCTTGATGCGGAACGTGGTCCGCAGCGGCGTTTCCGACGCCGACACATCACCGGCACGTTCCTGTCGCCTGATCCTGACGGGTATGTGGACTCCCCGAATCCGTATCAGTGCGCGAAGAGCGACCCGGTGAATAAGCACGACCCGACCGGCCGATTGGTGAAGTTCACCGGAACGATCCCTGGGGTGATTTTTTTCTGTTCCGAGAGAGCCTGCACAACCCTGCTGCTGCCGCATTGCTCACGCTGCAGGGCGACGCGAAGCATGGGTTCGTGCTCGGCATGCGACCAGGTGTGACGAAAGCACAGTTTCTTGCGACCGCGATTCCTGATCCGCCCACCTACCTCGCGGATTTGGCAGCACAGGGCATCCCCCTGCCGAAAGACCGGCGCACTGTTGAGGAGAAGGTGTTTGCGTTGATGAGCAGCATGCACGTCACCGAGTTTCAGACCGGCGCGAGTCTCACGCGGCGCACCTCCTGGCCATTCTCATGGATTCCCGGGATGCTCACGTTTCACGAGCAGACCATCCGGTATGGCGGTGCGATGACGCTGGAGCCTTCTGAGACGCCATCGGGCAATACGGCGATCGCGGTGAACCCCTCGGAAATTCGCCACGGCAGTGCGTGGGCTGCAGAGGAGGCCTACAACCTCGCGTACGATCCGCAAATCGCGACGATGCACGAGTTCGGACACGCACTCGCGTATCACGACAACAATATCCCGTGCTTTCAAATGTGGTCGGTCTACCTGGAGAATCAGCTTCGCGCGCGCCGCGGCGAGCGGACCTTTCGCTTTAGCGAGCACCCGCTCAACAAAGACCCGAAGACGTTACTCTGTCCGTGATGCGACGCGCGTTCGACTCGCTCGTCGTCCTCCTCGCCGCACTCTTTGGTGGCGTCTTCCTGTGGCCTACCACTGCACGCTCATTGCCGCTCGTGCTGGTCGTGGGTTGCATTGTGATCGTCGGATTGATGCGCGCCGCAGTCGTATCACGTGCTGCCGCGCTGCTGCTTGGGGTAGTGTCGCTCACGGTCGTTGCTGAACCGCTATTGCGTGTCGCGCAGGCCGCTTACGATATGCGTCTGGTGTGGGCATTGCTCGTCATCGCGTTATCGGTTCGCGGCGATCGTATACGTGTGCACACACTCGGGGCGCTTGGCATCATGGTGGTACTGCTTACGCCGCCGGCGGATATCTCGCTGTTGCGCGTGGCTCCGCCGGTGCTGCTGCAAGTCGTTATCTGCGCCATCGTCGTTGGGGCACAACGATTTCATTCAACTGCAGCGCGGTGGCGGTGGTATCGCGTGATGGAACCTTTTGTGGGTGTTGCGCTGGTTGCGCTTGTGCTCCTCCCCTTTCGCACCCATGGTCTTAGCGTCTTTGACCTCGTCCGTTGGCATGCGCCGGTCGCGAGTATCGCTGCGCTCATCGGGCTGGCGGTGGAACTCGTCCCTCCCGCACAGCCATCGTAATGATTGCCGATCATTCGGGGGCCGCTCGTTACGAGATTCCGGGGCACGGTCCCTTAATGTCTTGGAGGTGCGGAACCCAATGGTGCGGTACATCAAAGGACGCGAGCGCATAACGAAAACCCTCGAGGCCGGATGCCTGCGGCTCTTTGGCGGGTCGCAACCAGTGCTGCTCGCCGCGTTGCGTGAGCGGTATCCGGCGCTGCGTCGCGCGTTTTTTCTCGACCACATCCCAGAGGACGATGCGGAGTTCTTCACGATCATGGTCGCGCCAGATGAGGTGGTGCTCATCGAACTCGCACGCGCCCCGCGATTCGTCCGGAGCCTGGAGGTACGCAACGCAAGCGAGTGGCTCCAAACCCGCGGCTCCCGACGCAAACGCGCGGCGTTCGTCGCACAGGAACTCCTCGCACGCTAGGAGTAGCGGCCCGCCATTCGAGTAGGGAACGTGTTGTTAGCGGACGCTTCGCGGATCGGCGCCTTGTGTGCGCTCGCTTATGTAAGGGAATGCCTC
>JBQCJC010000200.1:0-4289 GCA_051953135.1 Thermoanaerobaculia bacterium
CCAGCTTGAATTACGCCCCGTTACCGCCTAGATTTGACGGCGGCTCATGGCTGCTCCGGCGCCCCGTCTCGATTGGCAGTTCGCACTCCTCGACCTCCACCAGCGACCGAGCCGCCCGACTCCCACACTCGTCCCTCCTCCACCTCCGGTGGAACCCGGCGAAAGCGACGCACTGCGCGAGCTGCGCGCCGCACTCGAGCCCGCGGTCGCCGCACGCATCCGCAGCGGCGCGGAACTGTTGCGCCACACATCGAATACCGAGCGCACCACGGTTCTCCCGACCACGCTCGAACCACTCGATCAACTTCTCGGCGGCGGTCTTCCACGCGGACGACTGATCGAGCTCGCGGCACACCGCGCGTCCGGACGCTTTTCGATCGCCATGTCGGCGCTCGCCTCGGCCACGAGCATGGGCGAAGCCGCGGCGCTCATCGATCTCGGCGATCACTTCGATCCGCAACTCGCACACGCATGCGGCGTCGATTTGCGTCGCCTGCTCTGGATTCGCCCGCACACCGTGAAGGAAGCGGTGATGAGCGCGGAGATGATCACCGCCACCGGATTTCAACTCGTCATCGTCGACGTCGGTCTGCATCCGCTGCGCGGCAAACGCGCGCCCGATGCGGCATGGGTACGACTCGCGCGCACCGCCGAATCGCACGGCACGGCGATGCTCGTCTCCACTCCGTATCCGCTCACCGGCACCGCGAGTGAAGCCGTGCTCAAAGGAACGGTCGCGCGCACGAAATGGATCGGCCGCGGATCCTCGCCTCGCCTGCTCGCCGGCGTCGACTTCCGCCTCACGCTCGAAAAACATCGCCATCGCAAACCGGGATCGCAGGCGACGCTGCATCTGGAGATGCTGCCGTGACGCGCATCGCCTGCTTCGTCGTTCCGATGTTTCCTCTCGCCGCGCGTTTGCGCAGCGAGCCCGATCTCTTCAACGAAGCGCTCGCGATCGTCGACGGCAATGGCAACGCGGCGCACATCGTCGCGGCCACGCGGCGCGCGCGCACGAAAGGCATTCGTCCCGGCATGTCGCTCGCGCAGGCACGCGCGATTCTGCCGAAGCTCATCGCACGCACGCGCGACATCGAATGCGAGCGCACCGCGCAGGAAGCGTTGTACGACGTCGCGGAATCATTCTCACCGCGTGTCGAAGATGCCGGTGAAGGCGTCGTCTACGCGGACATCACCGGCATGGAGCGGCACTATCAGGTCGAGCAGCCGGAGCTCGCACTCGCGCGTTCCGCGATGCACGCGGCAGACTCGATCGGATTGCCCGCGCGCATCGGCATCGCCGCGAGCAAACTCGCCGCGCGCGTCGCCGCGGAGTTGCCGAAATCTCCAACGATCGTCGAAGCAGGAAAAGAATCGGAGTTCCTCGCGCCGCTGCCGCTCACGCGACTCTCGCCGCATCTCGAAGCTGCATCGACGTTGAAGCGCTGGGGCATCGGATCGATCGGCGAGCTCGCCACGCTTCCGGAAAGCGAGATCGCCAGCCGCCTCGGCGAGCTCGGACGCGAATTGCATTCCGCCGCGCGCGGCCTCGATCCGCGTCCGTTGATTCCGCGTCCACTCCCTCCCGATTTTCGCGAAGGGATGGATCTCGAATGGCCGCTCGTCGCGCTCGAGCCGTTTCTCTTCATCGCCAATGCAGCGCTCGATCGCCTCGCGAAACGCATGGAGTTCCAGGGCTTCTCGTGCAAGCGACTCGAGCTCACGTTGTCGCTCGAGCCGGATGGGTTTTACTCGCGCGCGAGCGATCTTCCGGCGCCGACGCGCGATGTAAAAACCATGCTCACGCTGCTGCGTCTCGATCTCGAGAAAACGCCGCCGGGCGCGCCGGTGACCGGCTTCACGATCGTGGCGCATCCCGACCGTCCGCGTCGTGCGCAGTTGTCGCTCTTCGGTCCGCCCGCGTTGTCGCCCGAAAAACTCGCCACCACCATCGCGCGCCTCGTCTCGATTCTCGGCGACGATCGCGTCGGCATGGCCATGGCCGTCGACGGACATCTTCCCGAGCGTTATGCGATCGGCGAGTACGCGCCGCCACCACCGCCCGATGCGCGCCGCAAACCGGCGAAAGGCCGCGCGTTACTTGCCGCACGCGTATTTCGTCCGCCGATTCCGGTCGAAGTGATCACGCGCAAACAGGATGGTGAAACACAGATCGCATCGATCAATGGCGAAGGCGACGTGAACGGAGCCGTGCGCATTTCCTCCGGACCGTGGCGCATCGAATCGTCGTGGTGGAGCGATGCACCGGCAGCGCGCGAGTACTGGGACATCGAGCTCGATCGCGGTGGCGTGTACCGGCTCTATCAGGCTGCGCCGTCGACCGAGTGGTTCATCGATGCGCGGTATGACTGACGAGCACCGGCTCCCGCACATCGGCGATCGCCGCGATCAACACATCGAGCTCGTACGGCTTCATCAGGCATTTCGGATGCGGCGACGGCAGCGTCTGAATCATTTCGACGTCGAGATGTCCGCTCGAAAAAATCACCGGCAGTGACGGCCATTTCTTCGCGATGCGCTGATACACCTCGATGCCGCTCATGTCCGGCAAGCCGACGTCGAGCACGACGACGTCGGGCGTGCGCTTCGCGATTTGATGCAGTGCATCGCCGCCACTCGTCGCGAGCTCGGTATCGAATCCTTCTTCTTCGAGCATCAGCAGAATGCCGTCCGCGATGATCGAATCATCTTCGACGAGCAGTACACGACATCCTTGCGGCTTCGTGTATGAAAGTACCTCGACAGTGTTTTCTTCGCGATCCGTTTCGCATGCAGCGCGTTTGAGGAAAAGATGAAATGCCGTGCCGTTGCCGCTGCGGCTCTCGACGAAAATCTCGCCGCCGTGTCGCGCCACGACCTGCTGCGCGACCGCGAGTCCGAGTCCCGTGCCTTTCGTCGTCTTCGTCGTGAAGAGCGGCTCGAAGACATGCGGCAGCACGTTCTCCGGAATGCCCGAGCCATCATCGCGAATCGTGAAGTGCACGAATGCGTCGGGATTCGGCACGATGCCAAACGCATACACGCCATCGCCCTCGGCCAGATACGCTTCGAACGTGAGTCGCGTTGCGCCGGCATCGCGCGCGTTGATCGCGAGATTCGCTAAAACCTGCGTGAGTTGTGCGACATCTGCTTCGACCGCGAGCATCGGCGGCGCCACGACCGCGACACGAATGTTCGGACCGACGAGCGCACGAATCTCGATCTCGAGCTCACTGAGCCACTCGCGCACGTTGACGGCTTTCAGCATCGGATCCGCGGGCCGCGTGTAGCGAAGAATCTGCTCGGAGATGCGCTTGCCGCGTTCGACGGAGCGACGCATCTGCAGCACCGATTGTTGAATGTGCGCATCGTTCGAACGACGCTTCACGATGTCGATGAATGGCTGAATGCCCATCAGCACGTTGTTGAATTCGTGCGACACCGTTGCCGCCAATCGTCCCAGCGACGACAACCGATTCGCCTGCGCGAGCTGCGATTCGAGCCGCCGGCGATCGGTGATGTCGCGGCAATTCATCACGATCTCGCCGTCGTGCAGCGCACCGATCGATTCGATCTCGCGCTCGGCATCGGAGCCATCGCGAAACTGCAGCGACACCGCATGACGTCCCTTGCTCTGCACGTTCGCGAAGAATTCTTCGGCCGCCGAAGAATCGACCAGCAAGTCTTCGAGCCGTTTTCCCTTCATCGTCTCCGGCGCGCGATCGAGAACGCGCGATACGGAAGGACTGGCGTACGTGATGGTCCGATCCGGCGCGACGATGAGAATCATGTCCGGCGCGTTTTCGATCAGCGAACGGAAATGCTCTTCGCTGCGCCGCAACTCGTCTTCATGCCGGCGCAGATTCGCGACGCGCTTTCGATGTGCGATCAACGCGAGCAGAAGAATGAACAAGGCAATCGCGAGCTTGAAGAGAGGACGTTCCTGAAACCTCGGCGCGATCGTCAGCGGCAGTGACGTCTCGGCCGTCACACCCTCGCGCGTGCGCGCTTCGACGACGAAGCGATACGTGCCCGGCGGACTGTTGGTGTAGTACGCGGTGCGCCGCGTGCCCGCATGCTGCCAGCCGGTATCGAGACCTTCGAGCTGATAACGAAAGGTGATCGACTCCGGTGCATGAAACGACGGCACGGTGTACGCGATCTCGACGCGCCGCTGCGATGCCGGCAGATCGATCGCGCCGCTCGTGTGCGGCTCGCCGTCAGCGAGCACGCTTTCGATGCGCACGCGCGGCGGTGTGAGATCGATATGCAGATCGCGCGGATCGACT
>JBQCJC010000201.1:0-46838 GCA_051953135.1 Thermoanaerobaculia bacterium
CACGAAATTCAAGGTAGACTCGAGGGAGCTTCGACCACAGAGGCAAACATGGATACGACCAACAATCATGAAGGTCTCCAATGCGCGTTCTCATCTCTGACCTGCAGCGAAGATTCCTGTGGCCCTTGCTGTATGCGAAAAGTCGTGATGGGTGACGGCTCAGTCATGCCTCGAAAGACATGGCGTGACCTGCGGAAAACGCCATGAAATGGCTAATGATTCTGACCGGCCTTCTCTTAGTGCAATGCGGACCCGAGCACGAACGGGCAACCGATCTGACGCGATCGACACCACTGATTGATGGTCTGAGCAGTCTTGAAGCGCCTGAAACGATCAGGGTCGCGCCCCAGATTCGTGGGCATGTGTGGGATGTTCGTGAGCGTAGTCATTCACGCCCGTATGGAACGGACGAAGATTTTAACGAACTCGTCGTATTGATCCCGGACTATGTATGCAATGGTATACAGGGCGAGTTGCTATTGCAGTTTTATAACGACCGCCTGATAGCAACTACTTTTTACCCGTCCGATTTCAACCGATTCTCTAAAACGTTAAACGACATTCGCTTCGACGTAGATGAATTCGGCCGATCGCGATACCCAGTTCCTAACACGTTTACAGTTATTGTCGTCGGCACCGATGTGCGCGGACGTAAGTTCGTATCCTGGGAGGATCGCCGTCTGTCGGATGCGATGGACCGATGGATAACACGGAACTCGTAAGTGATTTGTTGGTCCATCTCGATAGGATGGGCGTCTGTGACTTCAGTGGTCGGATGCAAAGTAACCGTTGCCTGCGCATCAACTGCTATACCGAGCCAGGTTCCTGCTGGCGACAACTCGACGTTGTCCCAATCAAGCCAACGTGTTAGCTGAGATGCTGGAAGGGTGTGCAGCCTTGTACATCGAGGGCTAATGGTTCGGCATAGCGCGTGACCACCTAACAAGCGAAAGGCGTGACGGTTAGAACCGCCACGCCTTTCGTGTGTGCAGCAGGAAGAAGCGTTAGCTCAGGCGGAAACGCAGTGCGGCGATCGCGAGCGCGGCGGCGAGGAGGCCGAGGGCCCACTCTCCGAGCGTCGGGACCGAGGAGCTCGTGACGTCGATGGCGCCGTTGACGAGTTGCAGGCGTCCGTTCTGGACGGTTTCGATCGTCGCGGGCGTGCCGCCTTCGTCGGTGAGCTGCGTGAGCACGGGATCGAGCGTGAGCGTGATGTGCGTGCCCGGAGGCGTGCCCGGCGCGATGGCGACGAGGAGATGCGCGACCTGATTGCCGGGCAGCGCCATGTTGGACGTGAACGGAATCAGGTTCGTCGTCTCGTCGAAGTTATCGAGCAGCGAGATCGATCCCGGTGCCGACGGGCTGTTCTCGAATGTCGGCGTGAGCGGAGCGGTGATGCCCGCGCGCGAGAACGTGACCGACTGCACGGCCGAAGCAGGCGAGTAGCTCACGCGAATGCTGTACGACTGGATGCGTGAACCGGACGGCTGATCGATGCCGAGCGGCGTGCCGGACGTGTCGCGGATGTAGACCGGAACGTCGACGAGACCACCGCCGCTGACGGTGCCGACGGTGATGACGTCCGGCTGCACCTGGGCCATTGCCGGAACGGCAATGGCCAGGCTGACGAGCGCGATCCGAAGGATGTTTGATGCTTTCATCATTCTTCTCATTCTTTCGATTTACTGATCGTCACGCGAGAGCGACGGCGCGGTGACGGCACGTCCGATGGACGTGCCGCTCACGCGAAGCGAGTTACCGGAGACGCTGGCCGAGCTTTCGCCGCCGACGAGCATCGTGAGCTCAGGATCGACGTCGAAGCGGGCCGCTCCGTTGGTGCTGACTTCGATTTCGGCGATGACCACCGAGCGGTTTGCATCGAGCGCGAGCGGCGCATTGTCGCCGAAGGCAACGAGATACGCGATCGCGTCATCGGTGCGGCGGCTCACTTCGAAGATCGGCTGGCCGACGGCGCCGCGACGCATCGCTGCGTCGGTGACGGTGTCGCTCAGCTTCACGCGAAGCGAGATGCCCTGCGGTGCGCGCGAGCCCTGGTCCATCGTCAGGATGACCGGAACGAACGTGCGGCCGTCGCGCTGCACGGCGGTGCCGAGGCGGAGAGCGCCGGAGAACGGCTCAGCGATCGCGGTGGTCGCCGCGGAGGTGCGACGTGCGTGCGGGGCCGGGCCGCCACCGAAGAGGTAGTTGATGGCGTAGAAGATGTCGGCCGGATCGACGTGACCGTCGCCGTTCGCATCACCCGACGGCATGCCCGCGGTGCCTGCCGGAGCCGGGCCGCCGAGGAAGAGGTAGTTGATCAGATAGAAGATGTCCGACGGATCGATCATCGAGTCGCCGTTCGGATCGAAGTTCTGCTGAACGTACGTGTAGCCGTTCGTGAGCGTACCGGTCGTCGTGTTGGTGTTCGTCACGACGACGTTCACCGCGCCTGCCGCATGAGCCGGCGTCTTCGCGGTGATCTGAGTGGCGTTCACGACGACGACGTTCGTTGCAGCCGAACCGCCGAAGGTGACGGTCGCGCCGCTGGCGAAGCCAGTGCCCGCGATGGTCACGTTCGTACCGCCGAGCGAGGATCCGCTGTTTGGTGTAACGCTGGTGACGCTAACGCTCGCGACGGTGATGGTGACGTTTGCGGAGCTCGAAGCCGAGCAGGTCGCGGCAGTCGTGACCGTCACATTGAGCGCGACCGTTCCGGAAGCGCCGGCCGTGAACGTGATGGCGTTCGTGCCGGTACCAGCGGTGATCGTTCCGTTGGTGATGCTCCACGCGTACGTGGCGCCTCCGCCGGCGTTCGCGACCGACGCGTTGTTGCCGGTCGAATTCGCACCGACAGAGCTCGGCGCGGTGATCGTGGAGTTCGGGTTCGGGTTGATCGTGACGGTCGTCGCGGCCGACGGCAGGCTCGGGCAGCCGGACGCCGTTGCGACGACGGTGTAATCACCGGCGGCGGTCGCGACGTACGTCTGATTCGTGGCGCCGCCGATCGGGTTGCCGTTGAGGTACCACTGGTTGCCGCTCGCGCTGCTCGACGTCAGCGTGACGCTGCCGCCGGTGCAGAACGTGGTCGGGCCGCTCGGCGTGATCGTCGGGGTGGCCGGAGCCGGATTGACGGTCACGGACGTAGCCGCCGACGCGGTGCTCGGGCAGCCGCCGCCGGTGACGACGACGGTGTAGTTACCGGTCGCGGTGGCGACGTAGGCCTGATTCGTGGCGCCGCCGATCGGGTTGCCGTCGAGGTACCACTGGTTGCCGCTTGCGCTGCTCGACGTCAGCGTGACGCTGCCGCCGGCGCAGAAGGTCGTCGGGCCTCCCGGGGTGATCGTTGGTGTCGGCGGGGCCGCGTTCATGGTCACGACGATCGAGTTCGACGTGGGTGACGGGCAGCCGAGTGAGTTGAGGACCGCGGTGTATGTGCCCGCGGCGGTCGCGACGTAATTCTGGCTCGTGGCGCCGCCGATCGGATTGCCGTCGAGGTACCACTGAATGCCGGTCGCGAGGTCGGACTGCAGCGTGACGCTGCCACCCGTGCAGAGTGTGGTCGAACCCGCGGGCGTGATGACCGCGGCACTCGGCGTCGGATTCTGCACGACGTATCCGGCGGATGCCGCGGAGGCACAGCCGTTCGCAGTCGCGGTGACCGTGTAGGTGCCAGCGGCCGTGACGCTGACGGTCGAGTTGGTCTCGCCGCCCATCGGATTCCCGTTCTGGTACCACTGGAACGACGTGGCGCCAGCGGAAGTCGCGGTGAGCGTCAGCGGCTGCGCGGGGCAGGCCTGATCCTGCGTACCGGTGCCGTTGGTCGTGCCGGCGACGGTCGGAACCGGCGGCGGCGTGTTGACGGTGACGACGGTCGCCGCCGACTGCACGCTTTCGCAACCGGAGGTCGTGTTGGTGACGGTGTACGAACCGGCCGCGGTTGCGGTGTAGGTCTGGTTCGTGGCGCCGCCGATCGGGTTGCCATCGAGGTACCACTGGTTGCCAGTGGCGCTGTCGGACGTCAGCAGAACGCTGCCGCCAGTGCAGAACGAAGCCGAGCCAGCCGGAGTGATCGACGGCGCGGACGGAATCGGATTGATCGTGACGTTTGCGCTGCCGCTCTTCTGGCAGCCGTTCGACTCGACGACATTGAGCGTAAGGACGACCGTTCCCGACGCACCGGCCGTGTAGGTCACGGACTGGGTGTTCGTCGCCGAGGTGATCGTGCCGTTGGTGATGCCCCACGAGTACGACGTCATGCCGGCCGGGCCGGAGGCGGTGTTGCCGGTGGAGTTCGCACAGGCCGCGGCCGGAGTCGGCGTGACCGTGACGCTGCCCGAGCAGTCGAGATCATCGAAGCAGATCGAGACGTCCTGAAGCTCCGGCGTGGTCGTCGAAACAGTAGACGAGAGATACGCCTTGTACTTCAGATAGCGCAGGCCGTAGAACTGGCTCAGCGAAGCGCCGGAGGTCGTGAAGTACGTGCCTGCCGTGCCATCCGGGCCGACGAAGTTGAACGGACCGAACTCGGAATTGCTGCCGGCGACCTGGAACTGGACGTTCGTGTTCGCCGGAGTGACCGCGGTCCACGTGAGCTGACCCCAAACCGGCGTCAGGCCGGCCAGCGGGTTGGCATCCTTCATCGACGAAACGAATTCGCCGTTCGGAGCGAAACCGGTCTGGATGTAGATGCGGAATCCGGAATCCGTGCTGACACCACCCGTGAGGGGGATGCTCCACACGGTGCCGCTGGTGGCGCCGGCGACGCGCGTGCCGCCCGCGTAGACATCGGCGCCGGCCGTCGACGTGCCGCTGCGAGTCAGCGCGTACGTTCCGGGCGATGGGTTCGCCGTCGGACGGATGACGAACGCGTACTGCGTGCCGGCCGTCACTGTCACCGGCGATCCGAACGTCGCGGTGTAGTAGCCGGAGGCTCCGCTATTGAACCCGGGAATCGTTGCGCTCGCGAGATCGGCGCCCGTCGGAAGATTGCCGCTCGTGGCACGCAGCGAAAGCGTGAGATTCGGGATGGTGCCGTTGCAACCCGAGCAGAAGAGGTTGACGTCGACGCGAACGAGCTGGCCGGTTACGGACGGCGTGAACGTCTGGCCGCCCCACGTCGTCGTGGTGATACCGACGCCGCTCGTTCCGACAGTTCCGTTCGACTGATTGATCGACGGGGCATCGAGAAGGATCACGCTGCCCGGCGTGGTGTTGACATCGGTGTTGGTCCCCGCGCCGCCCTGGAAGTCCGCCTGCGTCGTGTCGACCAGACAGGCGGTGGTTGGGGAGAGCGAGAGCGCGAAGTCTTCCGTGGTCGTGCCACCGTCAGTGACGACGACGCTCGACGCGGAGTCCGACGAGTAGCCAGCCTTGCTGGCCGTCATCGACGGGTAGGTGCCGGCGGGGAGGCCGGGGAACGAGTAAGCGCCCGTTCCGTCCGTCGTCGCGGTGCGCGCGCCCAGCGTGACGGTCACACCGGAGATCGGCGTGCCGCCCGGCGTGACGGTGACCGTGCCGCTGATCGTTCCGCCGGCGCCAACCGGAGTGCACTCGGCATACTTGAACGAACCGATGCGCGTTCTCCAGCGCTTGTTGGATGCCTGATCCGAGTTTGCGTACTCGTTTGCCATCCAGAACGTACAGCCGTCCGGATCGAGCATCATCGTCGAGTAGTCGCCCCAGCGGGTCGAGCCCGTCTGAGAGAAGCTGCCGTTGAAGAGCGTTTGCTCGGTCTGGCCGAAGGTGTTCACCGGATCGGTCGCAAGGCGGCCGGCGTATTTGATCGAGGGGAAAGTCGTGCTGCTGGAGGTGCTGTATCCGAGTGCCATGTTGCCCGCGCGATCGATCGCGAGGCTGGGCATGAAGCGATGCATGACGTTCGCGGCGTCCGGATCGAACGTCGCGGCCTGCACGAGATTCGGGTCGACGGTGCCGCCATCGACTTTGACCTGATAGAAGCGCGGCGCGGCGAAGCCTGTCGTGTTTCCGCGGCGAACGGTGTGCGGAATCCACAGAGACTCAGTGCCACCGAAATTCGTGTATTGGTTCTGAACCATCGAGCGGATCTGCAGAACGTCGAGCAGAGTCGCGGTTCCTGATTGCGGTGCGTTCGCGACGCTCTGATTCGGCCAGCTCCCCGTCTGGGAAAGCGGAATGTCCGGGCCGGTGAACGTCGACAACGCCGGATTCGCCCAGTCGACATGGAACTTGTAGACCGACACGGCGTTCAGGAAGTTCCATGTCGACAGATACATGTTTGGACGGCCCGGAGGAGGCGTACCGGTCTGGAGCCTCGCGTTGCTCGGGACGACCGTGAAGTCGCCGGCGCCGATGTCGAACTGAACGATCTGTACCGTCGGCGCGCCGGCGTACATCTGCTGCTTGTTGATAGCCCACGCGCGCGCACCCTGGAATGCAGCGCCGGCAGGGAAGCCGAACATGTTTGCGGACATGTAGATGCCGTCGGTCCAGACTCCGAGCTTCTCGTAGTCATGCAGACCGTCGTTCACCTGGATGGAGTAGAAGTTCCATCCTCCGCTCAGCGGGTTGCCGTTCTGCGAAACCGCGAAGCACTGGAAGGCGACCGGCGGATTGACGTTGCCGCCGCCATCGAGCGTGAACGCGAAGTTCGACAGAATCCAGCGATCCTCGAAGGTGTCGTAGAGGATGACCGGATCGCCGAAGTTTTCGGTATCGCACTGGTTGCCGAAGTTGCCCTGACTCATCAGGGTATCGAAGGTGAATGCGGCTTCCTGGAAACCGTCCGACTTGCGGTAGATGCCGACGGACGTATTGACTGCCTGAATGTAGTAGGTAGGACCGACGTCGCCGGTGGTGTCGGGCGGGCTGCCGGCGCCCCAGAACTCGCGGTCAAGACCGTCGAAGTTCATGATCGGAGCGGGTGCTACGGCGTTGGTCGCCGGCTGAAAGGACTGCGCATTCGCGACGGGCGATTGCGCGCCATCGAGCATGCCCACCTGCACCGGAGCTGGCTCAGGTCCCTCGCGCTCCGGGCGTTCCTTTGCTTTCGGCTTACGGACCGGCAGCGAGCGCACGTCGCGCACGCGGCCCGAGGCCTTCGTCAGCACGAGTTGGACCGGCTGGCCGATCTTGACGGGTTTCGGCGGACCCTGGAGCGCGGTGGTTCCGGGCTCGAGGTCGCGCTGCTTGCGCTCAGTCGAGACGCGGGCAGTGCGCTTCCGTGCTTCGCGCTCGCGCTCTTTGGCCTCTTCGCCTTCGCGTTCGCCCGTCTCCACCTGGACGGTCACTTCTTTGACGCGTTTGCGGAATGGCCAGCGAGCCAGAGCATCGGTTGCCACACCGATGACGGACAACACGAGTAACAGCGACAACAGTCGTTTCATGAAACCGGTCCTTTCGAGTCTGTTGCGAGTAATGAAGATGTGCGCCGGACTTCGGCGCAGGAAGCGTTGACGAGATCCGCGATCTCGACGATGGATTGCGGCTTGGTCAGAACGGCAAGAGCATGGTGATCCGCCGCGATCCGCGCGACTTCGGCGGAGGGATAGGCGGTGAGCACCACCAGCGATGCGCACGGCTGCGTTGCCCGCGCTTCGGCGATCAGCGACGGCGCACCGTAAGCATGCGCGCCCGTGAGATACGGATCGACGATCACCGCATCGAAATCACCATTGATCGTCGCAGGGTCCGTCGCGGTTTCGACATCCCAGCCCTGCGCGGCGAGGTAACGCCGCAACGAGCCGATCACGACGTCATCGTCGTCGATCAGCAACATCCGCGGTGAACGGCTGTTGGCGAGATGTGACATGAATTTTTGGGACCCGTAGGGTTGGCGAATGATCTGTCAGCCGCCCGAGAGAAAACTATCGGTGATGCTCGGTCCTGCGAGTGTCAAATTGCGGACGAGCTTGTCGGTAATTTACCGACAAGTCTGTCACCGATCGCGGTCCGGCAGCAGGGCATGCTCCATCGCGTACTGCACGATCTCCGCATTGCCCTTCAATCCCATCTTCTCGAGCAATCGAGCGCGATGCGTGGCCACGGTCTTCACGCTCACGTTGAGCTCCGCGGCAATCTGGCGCGGCGGTTTTCCCGCGGCGATCGAGCACAAGACCTGAAACTCCCGCTCGGATAAAGAATGATGCGAGCGTTGTCCCTGAGGTTGCACGAGCTCCAGCGCGAGACTCTCCGCCATCGCGGGCGTGAGGAATCGCTCGCGGCGCGCGACTTTCGTGATGGCTTGCACGAGATGCTCGCGCGCGTTGCTTTTGCTGACGTATCCCAACGCACCGGTACGCAACGCGCGCATCGCGTACGACGGATGCTGCTGCATGCTGAGAATCAGCACCGGCAGCATCGGTGCGATCGCGTGAATCTGCGCGAGCACATCGAGGCCTGGTCGATCGGGAAGATTGAGGTCGAGCACGACGACATCCCAGCCGCCACGACGCACGAGATCGATCGTCTCTTCACCCGATCGCGCTTCTCCGCCGACGGTGATGTTCGACGTCTCGGCCACGATCTGCTTGAGGCCTTCGCGCACGATGTCGTGATCGTCCGCGATCAGTACCGTGATCATGCGAACCTCATTTTCAACGACATCGGCAATCGCGCGGAGACGATCGTGCCGCGCGTCGGGACGCCTTCGATCTGCACCGTTCCTCCGATCAACTCCGCGCGCTCGCGAATGCCGATCAGTCCGAGCGAGAGCGGATCGCCGATTTCTTCCGGCGTCACGCCGCGTCCATCATCGCGAATCTCGAGCAGCAACTCATCGCCGCGTTGTCGCAGACGCAGTTCCGTTCGCGTGGCGTTCGAATGGCGCGCAACGTTTGTGAGCGCTTCCTGCACGATGCGATAGATCGTCGTCACGGTCTCGGTGTCTTCCGGCACCGCGCCGGCAACCGACACTTCGCATTCGATGCCGGAGCGCGCTTCGAACAATCGCGCTTCTTCCTCGATCGCGGCGACGAGGCCGAGGTCGTCGAGCACGCTGGGACGAAGCTCGGAGGAGATGCGTTGCACCGCACTCACCGTCGCATCGAGCGTCTGAAGAATGCGTTTGCTGATCGGCTCGACCGATGGCGTCGGCGGTGTTGCTTTGATGAGTCCGAGGAAATCCATTTTGAGCGCGGTGATCGATTGTCCGAGGTCGTCGTGCAACTCGCGTGCGATGCGGGAACGCTCTTCTTCCTGCACGTGCAGCAGCCGTTCGTGCAGCGCTTTGAGCTTTCGCTCGCTCACGCGCTTCTGCTGATCGTTGTCCTGACGGCGATCGACCATGCGATTGAATGCGCGTGCGAGATTCGCGAGCTCGAGCGGTCCCTGCACGTCGGTCACGCGCATGTACGAACCTTCATCGGTCGTTGCCGCGGCGGAGACGAGCGCATTGATCGGCCGCGTGATCTTTCGTGCGACCACGAGAATCATCACCACGACGACGAACACGATTCCGATTCCGCCCACCGCGCCGTTCCAGATCATTTCGCGAACCGGCTCCGTGATCATCGCGCTCGGCACTCCGACGTAGACGTACCAGCCGAACTGCGGAACGCGCGCGAATCCGTACTGACGCTCGACGCCTTCGATCCCTTTCGTTTCCGCGACGCCTTCGCGCAACCGCGCCGCAATCTCCGCGATGCGCGTGCCTTTGATGCTGCGGCCGAGCCATTCTTTCGCGCCCGCGGAGCGCGCGATGACCGTCTCGTCGCCGTCGAGAATCGTCATGACGGCGCCGGGAATCAGCGCGTTGCGGCCGAGCATCTCGACGAACTCCAGCAACACGATCGTGCCGCCCGTTTGCGTGCGCGACGCGATTACCGCCATCGAGCGTCCGTCGAACGTTCGTACAGTCGGAACGTTCATCGTCAGTCGATTCGCACGCAGCTCCGGCGCGATCCATGCCTGCGCGTATTGCGAGATTCCTCTGTTCTGCGGATCGGTGTTGCCGGTACAGACGAGATTTCCTTCGCGATCGAAGAGAAAGATGTCGGCGTAGCGTGGAAAGAAATCGATCGCGGCGAAGATGCTGTGGCAGGCGTCGCGATTCATGCCGGCGATCGCGGGACGCTGAGCCATCGCATCGAGGAGCGCAATCGATTCCGAGTAACTGTCGTAAATGCGAGCCGCGCTCGCCTGCGCCATCCTCAGCGCCCCCATTCGCGCCTCGGCCTGTTCGCGCTCGACCTGCGAGATCGACACCGCGATCAGCAGCAACAGCACCGGTAATGCGACCGCGATGACGAGAGCAGCAAGCCACCAACGCAGGGATTTCGGGCGGGAAGGCATGATCGTCGTGCAGTGTAGCGTTGCTCGCGGTTGTCGGGATGTGCGCACAAGCCGCGTCACCGGTGAAGACCGCGACGAAGAGAGAGTAAGATCCGCGCGGTCCAAAATCCTGTGCTCCTGATCCTCTACCTTGCTACGGCTGTGGCCCTGGTGTGCCTCGTGCGCTTCGTGCGTCCGATCTCGCGCCCGGCCGTTCTCGTTTTGCTCGCGATGCCGCTCGCGCTTCTCGGTGCCGCGGTGATCACCGGCGGCGTGTGGGGGCCGCTCGATCATGCATTTCAGGACACGCCGCTGAACGCGTTCGGCGCGGAGCATGGCGTCATCAACGCGGCGAAAAACGCGTCGTCGATCGACATCTTCTCGGAGTTTTTTCCATGGCGCCGCGTGGTGCAGTTGTCGTTGCAGAATCGCGAGTGGCCGTTGTGGAATCCGTACAACCTCGCGGGACATCCACTCGCGGCCGAAGTGCAATCTGCGCCGTATCTGCCGCTCACGTGGATCGCGTGTCTGCTGCCCGCGCCTGTGAGTCTCACGTTCACCGCGGCGATCGGTCTTTTCATCGCAGCACTCGGCGCGTTTCTGTTTGCGCGCGAGCTTGGGTGTCGTGAATCGGCGGCATTGATCGCAGCGGCAGGATGGGCATTCGCGTCATGCAACGTGCTCTACATCCTCACCGCGATGGGAATGACCACCGTCTTCCTTCCGCTGATTCTCACCGCGTGCGCGCGTGCGATTCGCAAGCCGGGCATCGCGTCGTGCATGTTTCTGATGATTGCGCTGACGCTGACGATTCTCAGCGGGCATCCGGAATCGCTGTTTCTGAACGTAAGCATCGGAACGATCTACTCGTTCTTCGAGCTCGCGCGCAATCGTGCAACCGCATTGCGCGGCATTCTCACCGCGATTCTCGCCGGCGCACTCGCCCTCGGCATCACTGCAATTTCATTGCTGCCGCTCATCGAAGCGATTCCGCAATCGACCGAGTTTCGTTTGAAGAATCGCATGATGGGCGAGCGCTCGCAGCGCGTGCCCGGAATCGAAGTGCTCGCGAATCTCGCGACCGATTTCTATCCGCATCTGCACGTGCGTGAATGGGCGAAGCCGAATCTCGGACGCATCGGCGCGGAAACGGCGGCGGTGGGAAGTTTGCTGCTCGCGCTCGCGGTGTATGCGATCTGGCGCAGACGCAATGCGGAGACGTGGTTCTTCGCCGCACTCGCAGTCTTCTGCATGCTTGCCGGTGCGCGATGGAGTTTGATCGCCGACGTGGCGATGCATCTGCCGCTGCTCGAGATCACGATGCTGCATCGCCTCGCGTTCTCCGCCGCGTTGTTCTTCGTGATGCTCGCGGCGCTTGGTGTCGAGGAGTGTTTGCAGCGCGACGATCGCAAATATGCGGCGATCACGATCGCAATCGTGACGGCGATGCTTGCGATCGGATTCTTATGGCTGCAGCGCAACGTGGTGCTTGCGATCACGCCCGCGGATTACGGCAGGTATCGCGTTTTCGCGGAGTTCTTCATTCCGATCGTTGCGGTGATTGTGCTCGCGCGTGTGCGAATCAAATTCGCCGCGCCGATTCTCATCGCGCTCGTGGTCGGACAACGCGCACTGACCGAGATCGATACGTTTCCCACGTTCGCGGCGAAAGCGGCGTATCCCGCGATTCCGTTGTTCGAGCCATTGAAGAATGTGCGCGAGCCGTTTCGCATCGTTGGTGAAGGCACCGCGTTTCCGCCTGCGACGAACATCATGTACGGCCTCGAAGATCCGCGCGGCTACGACGCGCTGACGCTCGACGAATACTCGCGCACGTACAAGCTTTGGTGCCGCCGCTACGGCATCTGGTACAACCGCGTCGACGATCTGACGACGCCGTTCCTTTCGTTTCTGAATGTGCGTTACGCGATTCAACAGGCTTCGTCGCCGATTCCGCGCGGCTGGCGTGAAGTGAAAACGGATCGCGGTGCGCGATTGATCGAGAACCTGAACGCGATCGAACGCGTGTTCATCCCGAAGTCGGTCGAGATCAACGGCTCGCATCCGATCGAACTCGTCGATCGCATGGAAGCGATTCGCGACTATCGCGACTTCGCGTTCATCACCGCAACGTCAGGCAGCGGTGGTTCGATCAACGGTCCCGGCACCATCAACCTCCGCTCGCGAAGACTCGGCGGCGAGTACGTCTTCGACGCGAACATGCAGCGCGGCGGATGGATCGTGATCTCGGAGTGTTCGTGGAAGGGATGGAAAGCCTCGGTCGATGGCGCGAAGTCACGCGTGCATCGCGCGAACGCCGCGTTTCTCAGCGTGTTCGTGCCGGCAGGAAACCATTTGGTCCGCGTGTGGTATCGGCCGAAGTCGTTCGTTCACGGACGCATGATCACGTTCGCGACGCTGGCGTTGGTGTTCGCGTTCGCGATAGCGCGGTTCGCATGGCAGTGGCAAGCGAAGCGACATCCTCGTTGAGCACGGTGTGATGCTCGCCGTCGACGACTGCGACGTCGAGGTTCGCGCAGTACTTGCTCCATCCAAGGTCGGGATGCAGTGCGTCGGTGCCCCAGCCGTGACGCGCGAGAAAGAGCGTGACTGATCCCGCGTACGACTGCAGCGCATCGCGTTTGCGAATGGCCATGTACGACTGCTGCAACGGCGGCACGACCGGCGGCTCGGTGAAGAGCGAGTAGCCTTTGCCGCGCATCCACATCCACACGCCGCGAATGCGACGCCCGATCGAACCAAGGTAGCGAGGTACATTGGTACCAGGGTGCTTTCGTACCAGGGTCACATGCTTGAGCATGCGCTTCCATTTCGGCGCGAGCGTCGTATCGAGCGCGGTGTCGATCATGCCGGTGAACGCGACCTCTTCGCCCGCAAGCGTGAGTTGTCGCGCGACGTCGAGTGCGACCATGCCTCCCGCGGAGTAGCCGCCGAGCCAGTACGGCCCGTGCGGCTGGATCGCGCGAATCGCGTCGGCATAGCACGCGGCCATCGCGGGGAATGTCTTCGGAAAAGTCTCGGCGAGAAAGCCATCGTGCGTGAGGCCGATGACTGTTTGTTCAGGGCCGAGTTTTTCCGCGAGCTCGCGAAACACGATCACGCTGCCGCCTTTGCCTGAGACGAGAAACAGTGGCGTCGACTGGCCCTGCTGCACGACGACCGCGAGTCGCTCGCGATCGGCGCGCGTGCGCAAATAGTCGGCCATCTTCGCGGGCGTGTTCAGCTCGAGCAGGATCGAGAGCGCGAGACTGCGGCCGAGCACGCGCTTCACTTCGGCGGCGAGATGCGCGGCGACGATCGATTCGCCGCCGAGATCATCGAAGAAATCATCGTCGAGTGAAACGGGTGCGTCGAGCACGCGCGACCAGATGTCGAGCAACGTGCGCTCGATGTCGTCTGCCGTTTCGTTCGCCTCGCGTTCGACGATGTCGACGCGTTCGCGCAGTGCGTTGCGATCGACTTTCGCCGCGCGTGTCATCGGAATCGCATCGAGCGCGTGAATGCGGGAGGGGATGAGATGCGCGGGAACGTGTTCGCGCAACGCCGCGCGAATCGCGCGCGCATCGAACGGGATGCCACTGCGCATGACGACGTACGCGACGAGATGCGATTCGCCATGCGCGTCGGGCTTACCGATGGCGACGGCTTCGCGCACTTGCGTGTGCTGCAACAACGCTGCTTCGACTTCGAGCGGATCGATACGACGGCCGTGGATTTTCAGTCGCGAGTCTTTGCGGCCGACGAAGTAGTACAGGCCATCGGTATCGCGGCGCACGAGATCGCCGGTGAAAAATGCGCCGTCGCGAAATCGTTGCGCGGTGAGCTCCGCATCGTTCCAGTAGCCGTCGACGACATGCGGCCCGCGCACGACGAGCTCTCCGGTCTCGCCATCCGCGACGTCGTTGCCTTCGTCGTCGATGACGCGCAACGAGACGTTGGGACGCGGACGTCCGATGGGGACGAGCGGTCCATCGACCGGCGTGTCATGCGTGATCGAGATGTGCGTGACCATGCCGGTCTCGGTGGCGTTGAAGCCGCGTTCGAGGGTGCAGGTGCGTGGGAAACGCGCTTTGAATGTCGCGACGTCGTCGATGGTCATGACGTCGGCGCCGATGCGCAGTTTGCGGATCGAACTGAGATCGAGATCGTGCGGCGCGACGAGCATGAATCGCCGAAAGAGCGCGGGCGTGAGCGTGAGAATCGAGATGCGCTCGCGCGCGATGAAGTCCGCGAGATCATCGAGTGATTCGTGGCGCGCGTCGTACGCGCAAAGCGTTGCGCCGTTGAGCAGCGAACCGAGGATCTCGTAGGTGGCGCGTGCGAATCCGGGCAGCGCGGTGTAACTCACGCGCTCGCCGGGTTGTCTGCCAGTGACGCGCGATTGCATGTGCATGCGCTCGACGATGCCCGCTTGTTTGTACGCGACTGCTTTCGGCGCGCCCGTCGTTCCGCTCGTGAAGAGCAGTTGCAGCAACGCATGTGGAGTGCGGTGGCGAGAGTCACCGCGTTCGAACTCCAAAGCGGTGGCACTCGTTAGATCTGCATCGGTGATGGTGATGGATGCCGTGCTCAGCTCCATCAGCGTTTCGATGCGCTCCGGATCGAGCACGATGAAGAAGTGTCCCGCTTTCACCGCCCCGAGAATCGCGGCGACTAGCGAGATCGGTTCGCGCAACAACAATGCGATCGGACGATCGAGCGGCGCATCGCGATCGATGAGCATCGACGCCACACGATCGGACCACGCATCGAGCTCGCGATACGTGTAGCGCGTCGTCTTCGTCGAGACCGCGATCGCATCCGCGTGTTGCGCGGCGATCTTGCGGAAGGCGTCGGCGATCATTGCTGCCATGGCGTCACACGTCGCAGGAGAGTTTGAATGATGGCGTTCACGCTGATGCCGAGAAGCGAAATGATGACGACGCCGGCGTAGAGATTTTCGGTGCGCATCGTTTGCAGCGCGAGCCAGATCACGGAGCCGATGCCGGGACTCATGACCGTGAACTCGATGGCGATCGTGACGAGCAGCCCGAGGTTCGTGGCGATGCGAATGCCGTTGAGGATCATCGGCAGACTACCGGGCAGCACGACATGACGAAACGTGTCGAAGCGTTTGCCGCCGTAGTTGCGAATCACTTCGAGATACAGCGGCGAGATCGCGCGTGCGCCGGCCGATGCGTTGATGAGCGTGGGGAAGAAGACCGTGAGCGCGATCGACGCGATCTTGGCCCACTCGCTCACGCCGAAGATCACGATGAACAGCGGGAACAACACGATCTTCGGCAGCGGATGAATCGCGCTGATGAACGGATCGACGACGCGTTGCAGTCGCGGCAGCCAGCCGATGCAAAGCCCGAAGAGAATGCCGGGAACCGATCCCCCGATCACGCCGCCGAAGAAGCGCACGAGCGAGATGCCGATGTTGTGAAAGAGATCCTGCCGCACGAGTGTGACGAGCGCTTTGGCGATGAGCGACGGCGGCGGAAAGACGAGCGGCTCGATCCACGCTTTGCGCGCGGCGAGCTCCCACATCGCGATGAGAGCGATGGCGATGCTCGCGGCGAGCAGACGATCTTTCGTGTTCTCGCTCATAGCGGCACCGCCAGACTGGCGCGCACTTCTTCTTCGAGCAGTTGCCAGATGCGTTGCTTGAGCGCCGCGATTTCCTCGACATGGAGTGGCGCGCTCGCGGCTCGCCGGCCTGTGTCTGAATCGAAATCGGCGGGCTGAGCTCCCGCCGTTCCACGCGGGCGCGGGAGCGCAACGTCGAGCTCCGCGCGAATCGTTCCGGGGCGACCGCTCATGACCACGATGCGATCGCTGAGCAGGATCGCTTCGTCGATGTCATGTGTGATGTGCACGACGACGCGTTTGTGCTCTTGCCAGATGCGCAGCAGTTCCTGCTGCAGCACGAGTTTCGTTTGCGCGTCGAGCGATCCGAATGGCTCGTCGAGCAGGAGGATCTCGGGCTCGGCGACGAACGCGCGCGCGATGCCGACGCGCTGGCGCATGCCGATCGAAAGTTGATGTGGATGATGATGCAGGAACTTCGTGAGGCCGACCTGTTCGATGAAGTGGCGTGCGCGTTCGAGCGCGGTTTTGCGCGCGACGGTTTGAAAGCGCAATCCGAGGGCGACGTTTTCGAGGACGTCGTACCACGGCAGTAAGCCGTGATCCTGAAACACGAGCGCGGTGCGGAGGCGATTCGTGTCGCTTGTGAAGCGCACACTTCCCGCGCTCGGCGTCACGAGTCCCGCGAGAATTTTCAGCAGCGTGGTTTTGCCGCAGCCGCTCGGTCCGACGATCGAGAGAAATTCAGCGGGACGCGCGGCGAGACTCACGCCGGCGAGCGCGGTGGTTTTCGTCGAGCCGCTGCCGAACGTCTTCTCGATGTTCTCGAGAACGAAGCTCATTGGCGCGCCGTGTCGAGGAACGCCGGGTTCCACCACTCTTCGAATTTCATCGAACGATCGAGCATCTTGTTGGCGACTGCCCAGTCGAGGAACGGCTGCACGGCGTTCGGATCGATGTGCGCATCGTCGTTGACCGCCACCCAGCACGCGCGGCGAATGATCTCGTCCGGCAGTTTCGTGTGGCGCGCGACGATCGCGACGTTGCGATCGGTCTTGCCCTGGTTGTACGTGTGCACGCCGCGCAGATACGCGCGCATGAAGCGGCGTCCGAGAGCGGGATCGTCCTGCAGCAGACGCTTGCCGAAGACGAGCAGCGCGAACTGATGATTCGGTGCGACGTCCTGCGCGGTGGCGACGACCTTCGCCCAGCCGTCGTGCATGATGCCGCTGAGATTCGGCTCGGTGGTCATGCGCACGGCGTCGGTCATGTCGCGCGATGTGGCCGGTGTGCCGGCGGGGAGTTGAATGAGCGTGACGTCCTGCATCGTCGCGCCGCGGCTTTCGACGAGCCGCGCGGTGAGGAACTCCGAGAGTCCGCCACGCAGAACCGCGATGCGTTCGCCTTTCAATTTGCCGCCGTTCTTTGCAATGCGATCAGCCATCGCAATCGGAGCGACGAATGCATCGGCGCTGCATACCTGGCTGGTGTGACCCTTGTCCGCGACGACACGCAGCACGGCTCCGCGTGCGATCGTGTTGAATATGCCCGAGCGCACGCCGGAGTTGAGCACATCGAGTTTGCCCGCGGCCGCGGCCGCGACCGCGGAGTTCGAATCGAGCTTCGCCACTTCGATCTCGATGCCTTCGTTCGCGAAGTAGCCTTCATCCATCGCGATCATCAGCGGCGCGTACGTCATGACCGGATTGAGATTCATCGTCACTTTCGTGAGCTTCGGCTGCGGCGCCGGTGCGGGCGCTTCTTTCCGGCACGACAGCACGACGAATGCGAGGACGACGAGCGCGAGTTTTCGTTGGACGTTCATTTGTTGAAGGCGGAGACGCGAATGCCGGCGGTGAAGGTGCGCGGCAATCCGTTGCGGAACGAGGTCGGCGTGAGCGCGAAGTAGTAGCCCTGATCGAATGCGTTTTCGAGCGTCGCGTAGACGTCGAGCCAGCCGCGAACCGGATGCGAAGCCGCGATGTCGACGATGCGATGCGCGGGAGAAACGGCGAGGTTCGCGGCTTCGCCGTACTGGCGGCTGAGCACGCGGCCGCGCACGTCGAGCGTGGTGCCGCGATCGGCGCGGAACTTCACGCCGAGCGATCCGATGTGGCGCGAGACTTCGGGAATCATGTTGCCGACGATGGCGGGAACGGGATCTTCGGTGACGGTCGAATCGGCGAACGTGTAGCCGGCGTTCATCGACCAGCGTCGCGAGATGCGCAACTCGCTCATGAACTCGAGGCCTTGCGCGCGTGCGGTGCCGAGGTTGACGGACTGGAAGACGTTGGCGGGCTGACCGTTCACGTGTGCGCGCGAAACGAGACCGTCGATCGTGCTGCGATAGAGATTCACTTCAGCGCGCGCGCGGTCGCCGGCCCACTCGAATCAGACTTCGCCGCCGACGAGTGTTTCGGGCTTGAGATACGGATTGCCGAGCACGAGACTGTTGCCGGTCTGGTTGTTGCGATACATGTCGCGCAGCGCGGGCGCGCCGAATGCGCGGTACACCGAGCCGCGAACGGCGGTCTGCGCGTTGATCGCGTAACGCACCGAGACGCGCGGATCGAGTTGCTTCGACGATGCGGCGGGATACTCGGTCGCTTTGCCGCCGATGATCACGTCCGAGCCGTTTTCATTGCGGAAGATGTCGAGTCGCGCGCTGGTGAGTACTTCGATGCGATCGGTCGGATGCCAGCTCGTTTGCGCGAAGACGCCGATCGACGTCTGCTGCCCGGTGACGCGATTGCGTTGCGTCGTCGCGCCGCTGCGATTGAACGTCTCGCGGCTTTCTTCTGCTTTCGTGCGACGGGCATCGACGCCGATCGAGATGAACGGAATCGCGCCGCTGCGCTGGAACGACCATTCGACGGAGCCGCCGAGCGTCGTCGACGGAATGGTCGCGTCCTGCGACACGAATTCCGAGTCACGCGCGCCGATGATCGTCGAGTTGACGAGGCGTTCTTTCTGACGTTGATAGAACGCGGTGCCGTTGAGAAACCCGTTCGCGAACGTCGCGCGATGCGCGCCGGCGGAGCCTTCGAGCACATCGCGATCGGTGTACGTCGCGGGCGTGCCCTGCGAGATGTTGATCTGGGCGATGCTTGCTTTCGCGAATGCCGCGGCGGTGTCGCTGAACTTGTAGTCCGCGCGACCGGCGGTCATCCAGCTGTCGATCCAGCCGCGCGTGTCGATCGCGCCCGGATTCGGAACGCGCAGATATCCATCAGACGCATTGCGATTGTGTGAGAGGCGCAGTGCGAGCGCGTCGTTGATCGAGTGATCGATCGTGAGGACTTGCCGTTCCGTGGCATTGGTGCCGTAGGAGAGGTCGGCGGTGACGTCATTCGATTCGACCGGCTTGGTGATGAGATTGATCGTGCCGCCGAGGGCGAAGTTTCCGAAGAGACTGGCGTTGCCGCCGCGCACCACTTCGACCTGACGCAGCGAGTCGAGCGGAACGCGCTGCCATTGCACGATGCCGCTGTACGGATCGTGCAGCGGAACGCCGTCGAGCAGCACGAGCGCGCGTGTGCCGCCGAGTCCGTGCATCGAGATTTTCTGATTGTTCGGCGTCGAGCCGCTGCCGCTGACGATGGCCATGTGCACGCCGGGCACGGTGCGCAGAAGATCATCGACGCTGCGCACTGGCGCGGCTTCGATGTCTTTCTCGCTGACGACGGTCGCGCTCATCGGCAGATCGCTGACCTCGCGCTCGCTGCGCGTGGCGGTGACGACGATGGCCTCATCAACTTTCGGCTTGGGATCCGACGCGGGTTCGCCGGCGCCCAGCGCGAACGCCAGGAGGAAGGGAAACAGGAACATTCTGGTACCTCAGAAGGGACGGATTTGAACGCGCGGCAGTATACGAGCAGGTGATGCGAGCGGCGCGGGGCGATCGATGAAAAATCCCTGCGCGTAACGCACGCCGAGCGCGCGAAGCCGGTCGATCGTTTCGGCGTCCTCGACCCATTCGGCGATGCATTCGATCTCGCGCAGACGGGCAAGCTTCACGAGCGAGCCGATGATCACTTCGCTTCCGGGATCGGTGCGCAACTGCTGCACGATTCGTCCGTCAATCTTCACGTACGTGACCGGCAGCTCCTGCAGGTACGCGAAGCTCGCGACGCCCGCGCCGAAGTCATCGAGTGCGAGATCGAATCCGCGTGCGCGCAGATCCTTCATCGCCTGCACCGCCTGTCGCAGCCGGTGAATGACGACGCCTTCCGTTACTTCGAGACAGAGACGCCGCGGATCGACGCCGTAGCGCTCCGGAAGCTTGATGACGTGCTGGTAGAAATCGGGATCGTTGAGCGTGGAGCCGGAGACGTTGATGCTGAGTTTCAGCGTGTGATCGTCCGATTCGGCGAGATGACGGCACGCGTGCTCGACGACCCAGCGATCGATGCGATCCATCAGGCCGAAGCGTTGTGCGACCGGGAGAAACTCCGCGCTGGGATGCACCGCCTCTTGCGATGCGAGACGCAACAGCACTTCATCGAACGAGTGCGAGGTCTTGCCGGTGAGATCGATGATCGACTGGCGATAGAGCTGCAGCCGTCCGTCCTGCATCGCGATCTCGAGTTGCGAGACTTGTTGAATTGACGAGTGCCATTGCAGCATCGCTTCGTCGCGCGGGAGATAGACGTGCGAGCGATGACGGCCATCTTCCTTCGCGACGTAGCACGCGATGTCGGCGCGGCCGAGCACCGCGTCGGCGGTATCGCCTTCGTCCGATGGAAAGAACGTGATGCCGATGCTCACGCCGACGGCGAAGCTCATCGAGCCGTAGCGAAAGCGGTATTGCGATACCGCGTCGTGCAAACGATTCGCGATCGCGCGCGCCGCGTCTTCACCGGTGTCGTATGCGATGCAAGCGAATTCGTCGCCGCCGAGTCGCGCGAAGACCGCGCCGTCGGGTGCGGCTTCCTGCAATTCGACGGAGAGCTCCTGCAGCATGCGATCGCCGGCCATGTGGCCGCAGGTGTCGTTGACGAGCTTGAACTGATCGAGATCGAGGTAGAGCAACGCGTGTGCGGACGGTGCGCCGGTCCTGACGCCGAGGCTGAGGCGGCGTTCGAGCTCGTGTCGATTCACGAGACCGGTGAGCGGATCGTGATGTGCGAGTTGATAGAGACGCTTCGCGTTCAATTCGCGCTCGCCCCACACCACCGCGAGGATGTACCCCGTCACCGTCGCGGTGCCGACGAAGATGACGCGGATGATGCTGGCCATGCGCTCGACCGGCACACCGACGTGCATGCCGACGAAGATGAAGAGCAGGATCGCGCCGCTGGTCGCTGCGCCCGGAATGCCGCCGACGATCGCGGTGAAGACGACCATCGGCAACAGCAGAAAGAGCGTGGCCGAATACGTTTCGCCTGCTTGCGCGATGAGGATGCCGGCGACGATGAGCAGCAGCGAGACGGCGAGCCAGCGTTGAAACGCACGCTTCGAAACGAACGGCCAGCGGCGCCACGTGAGGATGAGCGGCACGAAGATCAGGAGACTGACGACGTCGGAGAGCCAGAAGGAGAGTCCGTCGGCGATGAGCCGTCCGACGTCGCGCGTTTCGAAAAAGTATTCGCCGGCGACGGTTGCGAGTCCGCCCGCGAAGGGCGCGACGACGGCGCCCGCGGTGAAGAGCGTGAGATCGCGCAGTCGCTGCAATTCACGCGAGACGCGGAAGTGCAGCATCGATGCGACGAAGATCGTCGTGACGAGCAGTTCGACGGATGCGACGAGCAACGCGACCCACGGATTGTGCGAGGCGTTGTAGCTGAGAACGAATTGACCGATGACGACCGCGGGCCAGTAACGAAAGCCGAGTCCCCACAGAATCGCGGCGCCGAGTCGGGTGGCGGGATAGACGAGCGAGACACCTTTGCGCGGCTGAACGAGCAGCACGGCAAGACTGAACAGTACGAGACTCGCTGACAACGCAACGACAGCGCCGACGTACCGCGCGAAAGGAACACCCCGCATTTTGGACGGGAGGGAGTGTACGTCAGTTGTTCGTTGTCGGTTGTTGGTTGTCGGGGGACCGATTCGCATTCACGGCTTCGCGGCATGATCTTTCTCCCAACAACCAACAACCAACAGCCAAAACGAACTACTGATATTGCGGGGCCACCACCATTAACTCCAACGCGGCTCCGCCGAGATTGTGGTGTGCGGTAGCGGCGATCCTTCGTGGTGGGTGGGGCGAGACTAGTCCGAAGACGTAGGTGCGGTCGCCGTTGCCGGGCGCGTTGCCGCCGCCCGCGGGTGGGTTGAAGGTGAATGTAATCGTGTTGCCGGATTTATTGGCGCTCGATGGGGCGATGTTGCCGAGGCCGAGTCCTTTGAGAATGAAGAGTTGATCGGATTGATGGTTTGCGTCGAAGTCGAGCGTGCTGATCACGGGACCGAAATCGATTGCGAGCGATGAGATGAATGGAATCGATGTGATGCCGACGACGTCGCGGAGATCGATCGAATACTCATAGACATAGAGACCGGCGGCGGGAGTGCCGGTTGCGGCGCGATAGACGCGTGAGTGCAGTTTGCCGTTTGTCCAGATCGGCGTCACGACATCCGTCACGCGCGCGGTGCCGAACAGCGGTTCGAGTTGCGCGCGCGTCACATTGACTTTCGTGAGCTGCGCCGTTGCGTGTGGCGCGAGTGCGAGACAAACGAGTCCCAGAGCGAGCTGCTTCATCGCGATCTCCTTCGCTCGCAGTAGTGCAGGAGATCGCGTCAGCGTTTCAGACGCCTTTGCGCCGCGTCGTCAGGCGCCTTTGCGCGGCGTCGTCAGGCGCCTTTGCGCATGGTCCACAACATGTGGCTGAGATACGAGCGACGCGATTCGCCCGTCGTCACGATCAGCAGCTTCGTGATCTTCAATTCGAGCGCGTCCGTGTAGAGCAGGATCAGCATCTCGCGAATGAAGCTCGTGTTCAGCGTGACGTCGTTGTCTGTGCCGACGCCGAGTCGCAACCCCTTCTTCTCCCACCACGAGAACGGATGATCTTTGTAATCGGACAGCGCGCCGGTCAGACGTTTGTTCGACGACGGAAGCGACACGAGCGTGAGGCGTTTGTCGATCATGCGATTGAGCACGTCGTGCTGATACGTCTCCACTTCGCGCGCGTGATGGAACTTCGTCTTCGTCGCGGCGGTGCTTTCTTCCTGCGAGAGCGGCTGGCCGTGCAGCAGCTTGTCGCGAATCTCCTCGCGTCCCGACCAGTCCATGTCCGTGAGCTCGGAATGCTCGCGCGAGCCTTCGCGCATCGCGGAGCCGCGCTGGTTCTCGACGAAGATGCGTTGCAGCAGGGAATGAAAATAGAAGTTGGGATTGATGCCGAGGGAGAGACCGTGCTCGATCGCTTCGACGTGCCAGATGTTCATGGCGTTGTCGACCGCCTGAATCCCCTGCCGCAGCGTCTTCCACGTCTCGCCGTGATGACTGCGCGTGCGGAACCCGTATGCCTGCAGCTTGCGCATGCCGACGCGCAGCTCCTGAAAATGCGCCTTGCGATAGAAGCCTCGCTCATCGCCGACGGTGTCGATCTCGGTCATCACGTCGCGCAGCTCGGGATGTTTCTTTCCGAGCTCGATGAGCTGATGCACCTGATCGTCAAAGTGCGCGCGTTTCGAAGGAAAGCGCGTCGCGTCGTAGAAGCCCGGTTCCTTGCGGAACGACGGCGAGAGCACGAAGCGGAACGATGGCACTTCGCGTTGGAACGCGCGGAAGCCTTCGTACAGACCTAACACGACGTCTTCGGCGGTGAGTGCGGCGATGCCGGGGATTTGTTCCGCGGAGTCGGTGGTCTCGCGGAAGAGCGTGAACTTCAATCGCAGCGAGCCGACGTTCGCGGTGCGATAGAGACGCGAGGCCATGTGGTACGCGGCATCGCGATGCGCGTCGCGCGTCGTGAGGATGAGCTTCGCGAGATAGAGGATGCGCAGGTAGCGATCGAAGCGATCTTCGTCGCCGAGTCGAATGAGTCGATCGACATCCTTTGCGCTGCTGATCGGCAACGCATCGTCGCCGTACACCTCTTTGATTTTCGTTTCGTAAATCGCGCGATCGGGACCGTTCAGTAATGATTCGAGTCGCGGCCAGATGAAGTCCGCATCGAGCGAGCCGGTGAGATGAATGTGCTCGTCGTGAAACGGAATCGGGAAGGCTTTGAAGAATGCGCCAAGCGCGTGCGAGACGGGATGATCGAGCAGCGTTTCGATCGGTGTCTGACTGACGCGAAACTGGCCGATCAGTGAATGAAACTCGCGCAGCGAAGACGCGAGCTCCGCGTCGTTCTCCAGTTGTGGTGCGCCGTGCGCGAGGGTGAGTGTGTCGTCGAGGGAGAGGCCGGAGGTCTCGGAGATGAGTTGGGTGAGGAACCGGGTGAGGCGATCGTGCACGGGCGCATGGTACTGCGCGGGGGGCCGGGCGGAGGGGGCACCGCCCGGCCCCCGGCGGGGGGGGTTGGTGGCGCCCCGCCCCCCCGGGGCCGGGGGCCCACCCCCCGCCTGCGCTACGCGCAGGCTACTCCCAAACCGGAATTCGTCCCGGCGTCCATGGGGCGCCGGCGGCGTTCAACTGCTTCTCGATCGCGACAAGATCGACTTCCACGGCCTGCCGCAGTTTCTCGAGCAGCGGTCCGATTTCCTTTTCCGCGATCGACATTGCTTCGCGATGCGTGCTCGTCGGCGCGGACGTGGTGCCGAGGCCGTTGACCGCGGTGGTGATGCGATCGAACAGTGATGGGGCGCTCGGCTCGACGTATGCGCGCGTGACCGGATCGCCGTTCAGCGTCACGTCGATGTCGCGCAGCGTGTTCTCGACCGAGTTGAGTTTCGCGACGAGGCTCGCATCGACGTTCTCCGTCTCATCGATCGCGCGGCGGAGATACGTGACGCGCGTCAGCGCTTCATCGTTCGCGCGCGCGGCGCCCATGACTGCTTTCTGCAGTCGCGATGCGCGGCGCTGGAACGCGAGCACGTCGGCGCGATCCTTGTCGCTCATCGTGGAGAGATACAACGGCGTGACGTTGAATTTCTGCGCGTCGGCGAGCGGCGATTCGACGCCATCGATGCGCTTCACGAGTCGCGCGGTGTACGTGCCCGGAACGACGAGCGGACCCGCGGGCGGCGGTGAGAACGGATCGGATTCCGGCGCGGTCAGTTCGATCGGCGATGGCGGCGGATAACGAAGATCCCACGCGATGCGATGGAATCCTTTCGCGACCGGCGCGCTGACGCGCCGAATCACATTTCCTTCTTCATCCGAAACGATCAGTACGACCGCGGGATCGAGCTCGCGCTGTTCGGCGCGCAGCTGCTCGGCGGTCGGATAGGGGATCGGCTCATTGCCGCCGTCCTTCTCGATCTTCGTCTCCGCCTCCTGCCGCTGCTTCTTCTTGCTCTTCAACTCATCGCGCAGGTAGTACGTGAACACCGCGCCGAACGGCGGATTCGGCGCCGTGAAGTACGAATCGCCCTGGAACGATTTATCCGGAAGCCCGAGCGGCGTCTTTTCGACGTACAACTCCGCGTCGCGCGTCGCGAACATCGTCGCCTCGTTCTTCGCGACGCTCGCGTTCATCGTGCGCAGCGGACGATAGTCATCGAGGATGAGAATGCCGCGGCCGAACGTGGCCACGACGAGATCGTTGCGGCGCTTCTGAATCCAGAGATCGCGCACGGCGATCGTCGGCATGCCGCCTTCGAGCTGAATCCAGTTCGCGCCGCCGTTTTGCGTGAAGTACAAACCGAACTCGGTGCCGACGAAGAGCAGCTTCGGATCGACGAAGTCTTCGGCGATCGCGTACGTCGTTCCGCGTTGCGGGAGATCCGCCGTGATGGACTTCCATGTCGCGCCGCGGTCGGTGCTCTTCAGCACGTACGGTTTGAAGTCGCCGGTCTTGTGATTGTCGAATGCGGCGTAGACGACGTTCGCGTCGTGCTGCGAAGCCTCGAGGCGCGAGACGTAGCTCATGTCCGGAACGCCCGGGAACTTGTCGAGTTTTCTCCAGTTCCTGCCGCCGTCTTCCGTGACCTGAATGAGTCCGTCATCAGTGCCGACGTAGAGCAATCCATCGACGAGCGGTGATTCCGCGAGCGAGACGATGTTGCCGTAGTACGACGTCGATGTGTTCTTCGCGACCGACTCGATGCCCCACACGCGGCCCATCACCGGCAGCGTGTTGCGATTGATGTGGCGGGTGAGATCGGGGCTGATCGGAGTCCAGGTGTTGCCGCGATCGTCGCTGCGGAAGAGATATTGCGCGCCGAAGTACAAGCGCGTGTTGCTGTGCGGACTGACGATCAGCGCCGAGTCCCAGTTCATGCGCAGCGGATCGAGATTGCCGGTCGGTTGCGGCTGGATGTCGAGCGCTTCGCCGGTGCGCTTGTCGAAGCGCGCCAGGCCGCCATTCTGCGATTCGGCGTAGATGATGTTGGAGTCTTTCGGATCGGGGATGGAACGGAATCCATCGCCGCCGAGTGTCACGTACCAGTCGGCGTTGGTGATGCCGTGCACGGTCGCCGTGCGATGCGGACCGCCGAGGGAGAAGTTGTCCTGCGTGCCGCCATAGACGTGGTAGAACGGCAGCGCGTCATCGGCGCTGACGCGATAGAACTGCGCAACCGGCAGGTTCTCCTTGAAGTCCCACGTCTTCGAGCCGTCGAACGTTTCGTACAAGCCGCCGTCGCAACCGATCATGAAGTGATTCGCGTCGGTCGGATCGATCCACATCGCGTGCGAGTCGACGTGCTTGAAGCGCTCGTCGATTTTGCGGAAGGTCTTGCCCGCATCGTCGGACACGCGGCTGTACACATCCATCGAGTAGATGCGATTCGCGTTTTGCGGATCGACGAAGATCTCGTTGTAGTACTGCGGGCCGCCCGGAATGTACGAGGACATCTTCTCGAAGTTCGCGCCTGCATCCGTCGAGCGGAAGAAGCCGCCGCTTTTGCGCGCGGCTTCGACGACGGCGTACACGGTCTTCGGTGCGAGTGGTGAGATCGCGAGACCGATGCGGCCGAGCTGTTCTTTCGGCAAGCCGGTTGTGAGTTTGTTCCACGTCGCGCCGGCGTCAGTCGATTTGTAGATTGCGGATTCCGGTCCGCCGTTGATGAGCGTGTAGACGTGACGGCGGCGCTGATACGCGGCGGCGTAGAGGATGTCCGGGTTCGACGGATCGAGCACGACGTCGGTGACGCCGGTGTTCTCGCTGATCGTCAGGACGGCTTTCCAGGTCTTGCCGCCGTCGGTCGTTTTGTAGAGACCGCGATCGCCGCCGGGATTCCAGAGCGGTCCCTGTGCGGCGACGTAGACGACGTTGGAGTCGCGCGGATCGACGACGATCTTTCCGATGTGCTCGGACGTTTTGAGCCCGACGTTCTTCCACGACTTGCCGCCGTCGACCGATTTGTACACGCCGTCGCCGTACGAGACGGAGCGCTGCGAGTTGTTTTCGCCGCTGCCGACCCAGATCGTCAGCGAGTCATTCGGATCGATGGTGACGCAGCCGATCGAGTACGAGCCCTGGCCGTCGAAGATCGAATTGAAGGTCGTGCCGGCGTTGGTGGTCTTCCACACGCCGCCCGACGCGATGGCCACGAACCACGTGCTGTGGTTGCGCGGATCGACGGCGATGTCGACGACGCGGCCGGAGGTGAGGGCCGGTCCGATGTTGCGAAGCTCGAGGCCCGCAAATGTGGACGCGTCGTACTTGTCCTTCGTTTCTGCTGGCGCGGATTTCTTCTTCTCCTGAGCGACCGCCGCGCCGGCGAACGCCAGACACACGAGTGCAGTGACGGCAATGAGCTGTTTTTTCACGCGCGAGATGGTACTGCTGTTCAGCTCAGTACCGAGCAGACGTCACCACCCCGTTTCATCGCGCGGATCCAGTCCTTGTTTCCAACGATCCGTTGCGTGGAGTGATCGGGATCGACGCGTTCGATCGACGTGCGTGTTACGACGAAGATCGGCAGGCCGATGCGCGCGGATTCGTTGATGTCGTGCGACGAGGCCTGCGGCATGCCGGTGGGATGCGTGTGCGCGATGCCGACGGTGTTCGGCGGGATCGCGCCGATGAAACTCGCTTTGCGTCGTTCGTACGTCGCGGGCCACAACTCGTACCCGAGGTTGCCGTGTTCGTCCCTTGTGAGAAACAGCGCGCGCTCGGCGTCTTTTGCCGCGCTGCGCGATTTCGCAAAGAGATCGCCGAGAATCGGGAAGAGTTGCTGATGGACGAGGTCGCAGGCAGGACCGAGACCGAGTTGCAGAACGAGGAAGAATGCAGCCGCGGCGTTCATACTCGTGTGTATGCGCGAACGCGACGAATGTTTCGTGCGAAGAGGTCGCGGAGCGGTAGCGGAGATGTGAACGGCGATTACGATTTCAACGCGGCGCGAATGGTTTCCATGCGCTTGCGATTGACGCCGAGGTCGGAGCGGCCGACGCGCGAGGCGGAGCGGAAGCGAATCGTTTTCGTCGAGTCGTCGATGACGAAGGTCGCGTCATCGGTGAAGCGAAAGATCGCGGTGGTGAACTCGGCGCGAATCGTCGTGGCACCGGCGGAGACGATCTTCGTGCGCGGCATGTGCTTCAGCACGTCAACCAGTTTCGCGCGCGCCTCGGATGCCGAGCCGCTGTAGCGATACGGCGCGATCGCATGCGTGGTGTCAGTCGCTTCGGTGGAGACGCAGTTCGGCGTCTTCGGGCACGGCTTCAGCTCGGGATGCATCTCGTTGCACACTACACTCTTCGCATGTGCCGCAACATCAAAACTCTTTTCAATTTCGAGCCGCCCGCGACCGATGCGGAGATTCACGACGCGTCGCTGCAGTTCGTGCGCAAGCTCGCGGGATTCACGAAACCATCGAAAGCGAATGAAGACGTGTTCGACCGCGCGGTGGAAGACATCTCGAAGATCGCACGCGTGCTGATCGATTCACTCACGACGACGGCGGAGCCGAAGGATCGTGAAGTGGAAGCGGAGAAGGCGAGGGAACGCGCGAAGGAAAGGTATGGGACACGGTAGCCGGTTGTCGGTAGTCGGTAGTCGGGAGTCGGGAGTCGGGAGACCACCGCCCGTCCACGAGTTTCTCGGCAGAGCGGTTCTCCCGACTGCTGACTACCGACTACCGCTTCCCACCTTCCCAATACGCTTTGATTCGCGGCCATTCGAACTCCGCGACGTTTCTCCCAAGCTTCAGCCCTTCCACGTTGTCGGCCTGGATGTGATAGCCGCCCATGATGCGTGAGACGCCGGCCATCTCCGCGGTCGCCGTAAATGTGGGGAGCGCGAGCTCGACTTCTTTCTTCGCGCATTCGGCATCTGGCTCCGTGAGCGCGCCGGGATGACGGCGTTCGACGAATCCGAACTCGTCGCTGCCGGTGAAGAGCTCGAGCATCTTCGCGCACGCGGCGCTGACGGTGCTGTGTCCGGAGACGTAGCCGGGGAACGGCGGCGTGACGAAGGTGTCGGGCGAGTATGGATGCCACTGGCTCGACTGCAATTTCGCGTAGCCTTTCGCCGGTCCCATCCAGCCGTCGATTTGCTGATCGGCGTAGTACTGACGAATGAGCGTCCACGGTCGCGATGAGTCGTAGTAGCGCTTTGCTTCCCACGCCGCGATGAATGCATCCATCGCAACATTCGAGACGGCGAAGAAGAGTTTCACATCCTGATCGAGCGTGTAGCGATCGCGACGCGAGACGTCCTGCGCGAAGCGAAGCCAGTGTCCCGATTGTCCCGTGGAGCGCGGGCCGTCGCGCATGAACTCGACGATCGCTTTCTGTTCGTCGGTGAGTGAGGCGTTGTACTGCATCACCTCGTCGACTTCTTTCTTCAATTCATCGGAACCGAATTTCGGCGGCGCGGGCGGACGGAACTGATCGCTGCGATCGAGCGCGAATGGTTTGACGCGGTACCAGTGCGGAGTGAGGAAGTTGGGATGGACGGTGCCGCCTTTGCCGTTGGCGAAGGGGATCTGTTGCCAGCGATCGGGATCGCTGACTTTGTCGATGGCGTTTTTCGGCGCGTAGAAGGTGTAGTCGGAGTAGGGCTTGCCGTTGGATCCGACTTCGTCGCCGAGTTGGTTGGCGCCGTCGTGATGGCGATAGTCGCAAACGGCTTTCGCGGCGAGGTTGCCGATGCCCGCGGGTTTGGTGACGTCAGTGGTGGCGTCGTTAGGATCGTAGCCGAGATTGCGTAGCTGGTCGTCGAGCCAGGGTTTGTCGGCGGGATAGACGTCGACGAGTGCTCGATACGTTGCGTAGGCGATGGCAGTCTCTTTGTTCTTCTGCGTGCGTTCTGCGGCTGGTCTGCGCAATTGATCGCCGAGTCGCGTGCCGATGGCGCGATCGTCGTACGCAGCCCAGGCGTCGTACATGGCGGTGAGTGCGACGGCGAGTGTGCGGGAGATGATGGTGGGTCGCGCACCGACGCGGTCGACTTCGCGCGCGGTGGCTTCGAGTGAGATCTCGAGCCACTGGTAGGCAGCGGTGGGTTTGAAGTCCGGATCAGGTTTGGCGTGGAGGAGCGGTTTCTTCGCGGGCGCTGCGAAGAGTGCGATTGCGAAGACACACGTCACGCAGAGAAGGGCACCGCGAAGCGATCTGGACATGCCGAAAAAGGTACTGCCGGAAGGGTGTACGCGCAAGAGAGCGACGACCGGGGAGCGCCTCCGGCGGGCGGCCACGGGCCGCCGCGCTTGTTGTTCCATCTAACGCGTTAGAAGGCGAGCGCACAGGAATCCCGCGAACACGTTAGCGGGAACAATCAGCGCGGCGGCCCGTGGCCGCCCGCCGGAGGCGCTCACGGTCGTGGTCTCTTTTGCATACGTCCTGCTCTGCACCCGTCCGAACGGCGGTAGTAACACTACCATCGGCAATTCGAGATTGGGGATGAGGTGCAGCATGATGTCGTTCTTGAGAGGTAAGTCATTTTTAATCATTACATTAGCTCTGCTCGTCACGGGCAGCGCAGCGGCGCAGGTAAAACTTGCCGCAAAGTTCAACTCCGCGTACGGCTGGGTCAAGCCCGGCGAGACCTATCCATTCTTCATTGAGTACTCCGCTGGCGCGGCGGGGGCGAGCTCCGTCTCCGTTCAGGCCACGTTGCCACCCTCGGCGATCTACATCGGCGCGACTCCCGCGCCGAGCTCCGGCAACGGCGCCAGCGCCTCGCCGCTGACCTGGAACCTCGGCTCCCTCGGACCGAACGCCAGCGGCCGCATCCTCGTCCGCGCGCGCGCCGCGAGTCTTGCGGAAGATCCCGAGGTCGTTTGGAAGAATCTGTCGGCGTCCGTGAGAGCGACATCCTCGCTCCTCGGCGTCGCACAACCCGCGATCACCGCGAAAACCATGGGACCGAAAGTCACCATGTTGACTACCGCACGCTACGGCGAACGGCCATTCCCCGTCGTCATGGTGCAGTACCAGGACATCAAGCATTGCACCGGCGCCGGCACACCATTCACCGAATGCACCGGCAATCACACCGCCGAAGCACTCGATGCCGCGGTCAACTCGCGTACATCGGGAAAGAGCCTCTGGCAGCTCTACAACGACATGTCCTTCGGACAACTCTCGCCGAGCGGCAGCGTGCGTCCGCGCGTCGGCTCGACGAACACACCATTCGATCCGACCTACAACCATAAATTCTCGACGCTCACGCCGGGAGGCTTGTGCACCGGCGCAACACTCGCCGCGGTCAAGGGCACGCCGCTGTATCTCAATCGCATCGAGAACGGCTGGTACACATTGCCCGGCACGCAGGGTTACTACGGAGCGGACAAAACCGGCCACGCACTTGTTGGCGCTTTGACGGGACAGGGATTGCTCTTCGGCGTCGATGACGCGTGCGGACCGACCGGCAAGATCGTTTACGACGCCGCGTCGCTCGCCGATCCCGATCTCGACTACAACGACTTCGACACCGACAAGGACGGCGTCGTCGATTTCTTCAACCTGATGTTCGCGGGTGATGGCGGCAACGGCAACACGAGCGTTACCGGCATCAACAACGTCTGGCCGCACAAATCGGATCTTCGTTACTACTTCACCGATGCGAATGGCGAGACGGGCTACGTCTCGAACGATCAGTTGCGCAATCACGAAGGCGCGTTGATGTACTGGACGAACGCCGCGCGCAAGACGATGACGACGACGAACACGGGACTCCCGGTGTACGTGCGCATCGGTCCGTACAACGTGAATCCTGAATCGGCCGTCGAGCAGATGTCCGTCATCGCACACGAGTACGGCCATTCACTCGGTCTGCCGGATTTCTATTCGACCGGCTCGCGCGAAACGATGGGCACGTGGGAACTGATGGCGGCCGATCACGCGCAGTTCATGACGATCTTCTCGCGCCAGGACCTCGGCTGGATCGTGCCGGTCGACGCGAACGACGGCGTCTACACGTTGCGCGAGTCGAAGAAAGACACCGGCGCAATTACGTGGAAGCGTCCCGATGGAACTCCGTACACGCTCACCGGCGACGGCATTCACAACGCCGACGCGCTACGCGTGCAATTGCCGAAAGTGAAGCTGATCGACAGCGTTCCTTCCGGCACGCGCGCATGGCACTCGGGCGCGGGCAATGACTTCGGTTGTCCGGGACACACACTCGACGTGTTCATTCCGGAACTCGAACAGAATCCGAATGCGACCTCGATCGCGTTGAAATTCAAGTCGCTGTACGAAATCGAATGGGACTGGGACTTCGCGTTCGTGCTCGCATCGACCGATGGCGGCCGCACGTGGAAATCACTGCCGTCGAAGAACGGCACGACGCTCAGCAACTGGAATCCGAACAACGCCGCGTGCTACGCCGAATATCAGAACGGCATCACCGGCGTGTCTGGTGACGCGAACACGCTCACGAACACCGATCGCCACCTCGGTTCTTATCCCGCCGCCCAATGGATCGATGACGAATTCGATCTCTCCGAATTCCGCGGCAAGAGCCTCATCCTTCGCTTCTCGTACTTCACCGATCCTGCGGCCGTGAAGCGCGGCTGGTTCATCGACGATCTCTCGATCACCGCCGACGGCCGCGATCTCTATCGCACCGATTTCGAAACGAGCGATGAGAACACGCGACTCTTCTCGAATGGCTTCGCGCGCGTCAGCAGCGCCGATGGTCTTGACGTCGATCACGCGTACTACATCGAGCTGCGCGATCGCGTGAGCTGGGACAAAGACGGCAAGAATCAGAGCGAGCGCGGTGCGCCGACGTGGGCGCCGGGCGTCGCAATTCTCTACACCGACGAAAATCACGGTTACGGCAACACGGGCGCGGAAGGCGTGCCGGCGCAGACGATCGTCGACTCGCAGCCGCAGCCCGGCAACGCGACGCCGAATCTCGACGATGCCGCGTTCACGCTCACCGCGGGCGACTCGGAATTCAACGGCTGCACGCACATCGACAACTACGTTCCGTCCGATGCCGACACGTGGAAACTGCCCAATGGTCTGACGTTGACGGTGACGTCGCTGTCCGGTTTGTCGAGCGACGGCGTGAGCTCGAATGCAAGCGCGACCATCGTCGCGAACATCGATCCGGATTGTTCCGTCGTCAACGAACCGCCGGTACTACGACTCGGCGACGGTCAATCGGATCCCGACACCGACGGCGCGATCGATCTCGCGTGGACGCGTCCCAACGGCGCGACCGGTCCCGATCAGGTGCAGGAAGCAACGATGCTCGCAACGCTGGTCGATGATGATGCAGAGAACGGTCTCGGCAAGTGGACCACCACCGCGAGCACCGGCACGATGGCGTGGGAAACGTCATCGCTGAAGAGTGTCTCCGGTTCATCGTTCTGGGGTCGTGCGATCGAAGGCGCGGTGAATGTCGCGACGAGTCTCACGTACGCCGAACCGATCGCGGTTCCGAACGCCGGTATCGCAACGCTGACGTTCTCCGACTGGCACATGAATGAAGGCGACGACACGGTTGCGGTCGAAGTGTCAGAAGACGGACGCGTGTGGGCGCCGATCTACGAGAGCTCGCGTTCCGAGCTCGCGCCGGACGCCGTGCTCGCGTTTGCGAATGAAGGCATGACGCCGCAGACCGTGAGCCTCGCGGCATATCGCGGCAAAACGATCCGGCTTCGCTTCACGATGTACGCGGGCGCGGAGAATCGTGCGGGCTCGACGCCGATGGGCTGGTACGTCGACAACATTCGCCTCGAAGCGGCGAACTGGTACGACGTCGGAACCGCGAGCGGCACGACGTTCACGCGCACGGGAGTGACGACTGGCAAGTACTTCTATCGCGTGCGCACGACGTTCGGCAGCGGCGCGACCGGTGTGCCGAGTCCGTGGTCGAACATCGTCGGCGTGCAGGTCTACTACCAGCCGCCCGCACCGAAGTCCGACCTCGGCGTCGCATCCGTGCGCGTGACAACGAAGAAGAAAGACGACACGCCTGCATCGATCACCGCGGTCATTCGCAACAGTGGCAACGCCATGGCCGGTCCGTCGCGCACGTTGTTCAAGCTCGACGGCACGACCATTCTCGGCAGCATCGACACGCCGTCGCTCGCACCAGGCGGTTCCACCGAAGTCGCGGTGCCGTGGGATGCGAGCAATCTCAGCGGCGATCACACGATCACCGTCATCGCCGACGAACGGAACGTCGTGGCCGAATCGAATGAATCGAACAACGACTTGTCCGTCACCGTGACGATCAACGCGAAGGGGAAAAACAAATAGTCAACCAGCTTACCGGCGGCGCACACACTCATCCCGCAATCACACCCCATCCCCGTCGCCGGTAGGGAAGGCGGCCTCCGATCTCAGGGGCCGCCTCTTTTTATGCGTAAAATCGCGGCCCATGTCGCGCAGAGCACTGGCCCTTCTCTCGCTCACACTGCTCGTCTGCTCCTCACTCTCCGCCGCGAACTTCGACGCGAATCAATTCAAAGCGTTGCAATGGCGCGAAGTGGGTCCGTATCGCGGCGGGCGTTCCGCTGCCGTCGAAGGCGTGCCGTCGCAGCCGAACACGTACTACTTCGGCTCCGTCGGTGGCGGCGTTTGGAAAACGCTCGACGGCGGGGAAACGTGGATGCCGGTCTCCGACGGATTCTTCGGCGGCTCGATCGGCGCCGTCGCCGTCGCGGAATCCGATCCGAACATCGTCTACGTCGGCGGCGGCGAGAAAACCGTGCGCGGCAACGTGTCGCATGGCGACGGCATGTGGAAGTCGATGGACGCCGGCAAAACCTGGGTGAACATCGGCCTCAAAGACTCGCGACAGATTCCGCGCGTGCGCATTCATCCGCGCAATCCCGATCTCGTTTACGCCGCCGTGCTCGGCCATCTCTTCGCGCCATCGCAGGAGCGCGGCGTCTATCGCAGCAAAGACGGCGGCAAAACGTGGGAGCGCATTCTCTTCGCGAACGAAAACGCCGGCGCGGTCGATCTCATCCTCGATCCCACGAACCCGCGCGTCATCTACGCATCGACGTGGCGCGTGCGTCGTACGCCGTACTCGCTCGAAAGCGGCGGCGAGGGCTCAGCGTTGTGGAAGTCGACGGATGGCGGCGATACGTGGCGCAATCTCAGCGCGATGAAAGGCATGCCGAAAGGGCCTCTCGGCATCATCGGCATCACCGTCTCGCGATCGAATCCGCAGAACCTTTACGCGATCGTCGAAGCGAACGACGGCGGCGTCTTCCGTTCGCGTGACGGCGGCGAAACGTGGGATCGCACGAGCGACTCGCGCGACCTGCGTCAGCGCGCCTGGTACTACACGCGCATCACCGCGGATCCGAAAGACGAAGACACGGTCTACGTCACGAACGTCCGCTTTCACAAATCGAAAGACGGCGGCAAGACATTCTCTTCGATCGCTACGCCACACGGTGACAATCACGATCTCTGGATTGCACCCGACGATCCGCTGCGCTTGATCGATTCGACGGACGGCGGCGCAAACGTGAGCGTCGACGGTGGTCGCACGTGGACCACTGAAGACAATCAACCGACCGCGCAGATCTACCGCGTCACCACCGACAACTCTTTCCCCTACCGCATCCTCGGCGCACAGCAGGACAACAGTGCCCTCCGCATTCGTCATCGCTCCACGAGCGGCGGCAGCATCGACGACGATCAGTGGGAAGAAACCGCGGGCGGGGAGAGCGGCCACATCGTCGCGAAACCCGATGATCCCGAAATCGTTTTCGGCGGCTCGTACGGCGGCTATCTCGCGATGGCCAATCACCGCACCGACGAATATCGCGATGTGAATCCGTGGCCCGACAACCCGATGGGCTACGGCGCCGAAGGTGCGACGGAGCGCTTCCAGTGGAACTTTCCGCTGCTCTTCTCGCCGCACGACGCGAACACGATGTACGCCGCGTCGCAGCATCTCTTCCGCTCGACGAATGGCGGCTCGAGCTGGGAACGCATCAGCGACGATCTCACGCGCAACGACAAATCGAAGATGGGACCGTCCGGTGGTCCGATCACGAAAGACAACACCAGCGTCGAGTACTACGGAACGGTCTTCGCCGTCGCCGAATCCGCGCTCGAACCCGGCGTGATTTGGACCGGCTCCGACGACGGACTCATTCACATTTCGCGCGACGCCGGCAAGACGTGGAAGAACGTCACCACGAAGACCATCCCCGAATGGATCATGATCAACAGCATCGATCCGTCGCCATTCGACAAAGGCACCGTGTACGTCGCCGCGACGATGTACAAGTCGGACGACTTCAAGCCGTATCTCTTCAAGACCACCGACTACGGCACGACGTGGACGAAGATCACGAACGGCATCGCGGCCGATCACTTCACGCGCGTCGTGCGCAGCGACAAGCGACGCAAAGGATTGTTGTACGCGGGCACCGAGCGCGGGATGTACGTCTCGTTCGATGACGGCGCGAACTGGCAATCGCTGCAACTCAATCTGCCAATCGTTCCGATCACCGATCTCACGTTGCGCGACGACGATCTCATCGCCGCGACGCAGGGTCGTTCGTTCTGGATGATCGACGACATCACGCCGCTGCAGCAATTCGCATCCGTCGATGCGAAGAAGCCGTATCTCTTCGCGTCGCGCGAATCGTGGCGCACCGGCGGCTACGTTTCGGATCGCACGCGCAACGCCGGAAAGAACGCGCCGAACGGCATCGTCGTGAATTACTGGCTGCCCACGGACATCAAGAACGGCATGAAGGTGAAGCTCGCGTTTCTCAACGCCGACGGTTCCGCGATTCGCGAGCTCGAAGGCGAAGTGAAGCCGCCGGTCGAGCCCGAGAAGGCGCGCGAACAGAAAGACGCGATGAAAGAACCGCCGCCCGCGGAGCCGGAGAAAAAAATCGGCGTGAAGAGCGAAGGAGGCGAGGCGGAGCAGCAGGAGAAGGATCCGAAAGCGGAGAAGGAAAAAGAAAAGAACAAGCTCGCCGATTCGCGTCCCGGCTTCAATCGCTACGTCTGGAATCTGCGATATCCCGAAGCGAAGAAATTCGAAGGATTGATTCTGTGGGGCGGCGGCACCGATGGACCGCGCGTCGTGCCCGGCACGTACACGGTGCGATTGACGGTCGGCGAGGACGCGCCGATCACCACGACCGCGGTGTTGAAGCAGGACCCGCGCACGTCCGCATCACAAGCGGATCTGCAGGCGCAATTCGAGCTGCTCATCGGCGCGAATCGCAAACTCAGCGAAGTGCATGAACAGATCGAGCGCATCCGCGAGATGCGCAAACAACTCACCGATCTCAAGTCGCGAGCGAAGGACAACAAAGCGATCGTCGATGCCGCGAAAGATCTCGACAAGAAGATGACGACGATCGAGGAAGCGCTGTATCAGACGAAGAATCGCTCGTCGCAGGATCCGCTGAATTTCCCCATTCGCCTGAACGACAAACTCGCCGCGGTTGCGAGCTCCGCCGCGTCCGGCGATTTCGCGCCGACCGCGCAGCAGAAGGCCGTGTACACGGAGCTCGTCACGAAGATCGACGCGCAGTTGTCCGCGTTGCGCGCGCTGTGGGAGAAGGATCTGCCCGCGTTGAACGCGCTCGTGAAATCGAGTGACGTGGCGGCAGTGAAGTAGGGAACGTTCGTGAAGCGGAGCGCCGGCGCCTCGGCGCTCCGCGGTTACACTTAACCTCATGGCCACGATCCTCGTCGTCGAGGATGAGCTGTTGATGCGGCGGACGTTGCAGGATCTTCTGCAGCGGGAGGGATTCGTGGTCACGACCGCCGGGACCGTCGCGGAAGCGTTGGGCGAAGTGAATCGCCGCGACTTCGCGCTCATCCTGCTCGACATCGTGTTGCCCGACGGCGATGGTCTCGATGCATGCAGACGCATTCGCGAGCGTCATCGCATGCCGATCGTCATGCTCAGCACGAAACGGCAGCTCGAAGATCGCGTCGCGGGACTCGAGAACGGCGCCGACGACTACATCGCCAAACCGTTCGAGCCCGCGGAAGTCATCGCTCGCGTGCGCGCGCAACTGCGACGCGCCGGACAATTCAGCAGCGACGGCGATGGCCGCGTCATTCGCAGTGGCGCACTCACGGTCGATCCAGCGTTGCGCGACGCGCTCATCAACGGCAAGCCCGCCGGTCTGACGCACAAAGAATTCGAGCTCCTGCATCTGCTCGCCACGCGCGCGGGCAAAGCGGTCAGTCGTGATTTCCTGATCGAGCAGCTTTGGTCCGAGGATGAGCTCGGGTCGGATAAGAACGTGGCGGTTTACATTCGCCGCATTCGCCAGAAGATCGAGAAAGATCCCGACGATCCCGAGATCCTGCTGACCGTGCGCGGCTTCGGCTATCGCCTCGCGTAATCCAACCGTAATCTCCGCGGCGGAGCATACGAGTACGCCGCATGCTTCCGCCGCCCACGATTCCCGCCGAATCATCGCGTCTCGCCGCACTCGCGCGCTACGCGATTCTCGACACGGCGCCGGAAGTCGCGTTCGATGAGATCGTTGGTCTCGCGTCGACGTTGTGTGCAACACCGATCGCGCTCATCAGTCTCGTCGACGATCATCGCCAGTGGTTCAAAGCGCGGCATGGACTCGACACTTGCGAAACACCGCGCGAACTTTCGTTCTGCGCGCATGCCATCGCGGAGAGCGATCTCTTCGCCGTCGCCGACACGCACCGCGATCCGCGCTTTCACGATCATCCGCTCGTTACCGGAGATCCGTTCATTCGCTTCTACGCCGGAATGCAACTCACGACTCCCGATGGTCACAACCTCGGCGCGTTGTGTGTGATCGATCGCGTGCCGCGCGTGCTCACGCCGATGCAGACGAACGCACTGCACGCGCTCGCGCGGCAGGTGATCGTGCAACTCGAACTGCGACGCCAGATCGCGGAGCGCACGAAAGCAGAGCGCGAGCTCGATCAGTTCTTCGGCTTGTCGCTCGAGTTGTTGTGCATCGCAAATTTCGAAGGACGTTTCCAGCGACTCAATTCCGCATTCGAGCACGTCCTCGGACACTCACTCGATGAGTTGCTGCAGCTCCCGTTTCTCGAGCTCGTGCATCCCGACGATCGCGAATCGACGATGCGCGAGCTGGCGCAACTGCGCGCCGGAGTGAAAACCGCGTACTTCGAGAATCGCTACGCGTGCAGAGATGGCACGTCGAAATGGATCTCGTGGACCGCGGTGCCGCTGACGGAAGAAGGATTGATCTACGCCGCGGGACGCGACATCACCCGTCTCAAAGTCTCGGATGAAGAACTGCGCCGCAGCGAAGCGCGCACGCGCGCAATCGTCGATCACGCACCCGGCGGTCTCATCACCTCCGATCATCGCGGCATCATTCAAAGCGTGAATCCTGCGGCGCAGCGCATGTTCGGCTACACCGCGCCGCAACTCATCGGCAAAAGCGCGAGCGTCCTCGTCGATGATGACCGCGCGAGCGGCGAAGACTGTCTGCGCGACATTCGCAAGCGTGCCCTCGGCCGCATCACGCGCTGGCAGGGACGGCGCCGCGATGGCCAGTCGTTCCCGTGCGAGCTCTCGCTCTTCGAATTCTCGACCGACGATCATCATCGCCACTTCGCCGCGCACATCATGGACGTCTCGCAGCGTCAGGAAGTGGAGCGGATGAAACGCGATTTCGTTTCGAACGTGAGTCACGAGTTGCGCACGCCGCTCACCTCCATTCGCGGTTCCCTCGGCTTACTCGCGTCCGGCGTGATGGGCGAGCTCAGTGCGGACGCGCGGCAGATGGTTTCGGTCGCGGAACGCAACTCCCTGCGACTCATCGCCCTAATCAACGACATCATCGACTTCGAGAAACTCGAGAACGGCAAGATGGATCTGGACCTTCGTCCCATGCCGCTCCTGCGCATGCTCGAGCGATCGATTGAAACCGTGAGTGCCTCCGCGCTGCAGGAAGGCGTCGCGATCGAATTGCATTGTCCGTGCGCCATCGTCCACGGCGATGAAACGCGACTCAGTCAGGTCACCACGAACCTGCTCTCGAACGCGGTGAAGTACTCGAGTCGTGGCGATGTCGTGAAGGTCACCGCGCAAGTGCGCGATGGCAGCGTCGAAGTGCGCGTCGCCGATCGTGGCCGTGGCATTTCTGCCGCGATGCAACATCGCTTGTTCCAGCGATTCGAATCCGGCACCGGAGTTGGACTCGCGATCTGCCGCGCGATCATCGAACGACACGGCGGCGAGATCGGTGTCGAAAGCAGAGAAGGCGAGGGCAGCACGTTCTGGTTTCGCGTGCGTGCGGCCGCTGAGGGAAGCGATCTCGCGACGCAAGCGAAACGCGACGTCGAAGTGCTGATCATCGAAGACGATGTGGAACTCCTCGACGTCCTGTCGCGACAACTCGCCGCCGATGGATTGCGCGTGCGCACAGCGCAATCGGGATGGGCCGGACTCGCCGCCATCGCCGAACGCGCGCCCGCGTTGATCGTGCTCGACGCCGACCTGCCGGACATCGACGGCTTTGGCGTCGTCGCGGAGTTGCGCAATCTGCCGGCGCATCGCAATGTTCCGCTGCTCGTGCACACCGGTAAGGATCTCACCGCCGCGCAACGCAATCGTCTGCAGCTCGGACCGACGCGATTCCTCCTGAAGAGCCGTTCGAGCGACGGCGAGTTGCGCAGCGCGGTCCGCATGCTTCTCGAGTCGATGCGCGCAAGAGAGCTGGCCAGATGAAAGTCCTCGTTGTCGATGATGAAGAAGACGTGCGCTTCGTGGCGCAAATGTCGCTCGAGCGTGTCGGCGGCATGACGGTCGTGCTTGCATCGAGCGGCGAGGAAGGCATCGCGCGCGCACGCAGCGAACAGCCCGATTTCATCCTGCTCGACCTGATGATGCCGGGCATGGACGGCGCGGCCACGTTCCAGCAGTTACGCATTGAGAAAGAGACGTCGTCGATCCCGGTAGTGTTCTTCACCGCGACGGCGATGGCGCCCGAGGTGCAGGGGCTGAAGGACCTTGGTGCGAAGGGAGTGGTGGTAAAACCTTTCAATCCGATGACGCTGGCGGCTGAAGTCGCGGCTATCCTGATGGAATGAATGATCCGCTTCTCGCGGAGCTGCAGGCGCGATTTCGGGAAACGACGCGCGCGCGCCTGCGCGACATGCACTCTTCGCTCGCGCGTCTCGATGAAAATTCGTCGCACGCCGACGCCTTGTCTTCGTTGACGCGCAACTTTCACGCGCTCGCGGGACTCGGCGGAACGTATGGGTTCCCAAGGATCTCGGAGCTCGGCGATGAAGCGGAAGCGTCGCTCTTTCAGCTCGAGTTGCCGGTCGCGCCGGCAATCCGCACGCGATGGCGCGCGATTCTCGACGATGTCGAGAAAGAGCTCGCCGAGCGTCGTGTAATGACCGCGCCGCAGGACGTGCCGTCGTGCGACGTGCTCGTCGTTACACACGAGAACGATATCGTCTCGTCGCTTCATCGCGCGCTCGAACAGGAGCGCGCGAGCGTACGCGCGTGCGACAGCGCGGAGGGCGTGTTCGCGGAGCTCGACTTCGGCACACCCGATGTCGTCATCCTCGATCTGCAATTGCAGGACGGCACCGCGTCGTCGCTCATTCAGGCCGTTCGCCAGTCACAGCAGGGCGCGAGCGTCGGGATTCTTGTGATCGGCAACGCGGCGGATCTCGATGCGAAAGTGCGCGCGCTGCGCGCGGGCGCGAATGCGTTTCTGCCGAAGCCGCTCGATCTCGCGCATCTCGTGCGGCGCGTGATGTCGTTTCGCGATCGCCAGCGTCGTCCGCCCTCGCGCGTGCTCGTGGTCTAAGATGATCCGACGCAGATCGCAATTCTGCGCAAGGTTCTCGGCGGCGCGGGCTACGACGTGTTCTTTTGCACTGATCCTCGCGAGTTCGAGAACGCGCTCACGAGTTGCGCGCCCGACCTTTTGCTGATGGACATTCACCTCGGCCGCGGCGATGACCTCAACGGCTTCGATCTCGTGCGACTGCTTCGTCAGCACGATAAGCTCGCGCACGTCCCGGTGATCTTCGTCTCCGGCGATCGGGTGCGCGACGCACGACTCGGCGGCGCAATGTCCGGCGGCGACACGTTCGTCACGAAACCGATCGACTGGGCATTGCTGCTTTCGCACATTCAATCGAGTCTCGAGCGCACGAGTGCGTTGCGCGATCGCGCCGACATCGACACCGTCACCGGCGTGCTCACGCGCACCGCGTTCTTCGCGCGTGCGCCGCTGCGCATTTCGCCGCGAACCGTTGCGGTGATCCTCGACCTCGATCACTTCAAGCAAATCAACGATACGTTCGGTCACGGCACCGGCGATCGCGTGCTCGCGTCCGTCGGCATGTGTCTGCGTCGCGGCGTGCGTCACGAATACGATCTCGTCGGACGGTACGGCGGCGAGGAGTTCGTGCTGCTGCTCGAAGCGATCTCGCGCGACGACGCGAAGAGACTGATGGAGCGTCTGCTCGCGGATTGTGCGCGCATCGATCACGGCAACGATTTGCGCGTCACGTTCAGCGCCGGTGTGGCGGCGTTCGAGGAATCGCTCGAGGCGACGCTGCAGCAGGCCGATGCCGCGATGTACGAAGCAAAGCGTGCGGGACGGGCGAGGGTCGTGCTGGCGTAGCCGATTGTGTTAAAACGCGCCCTTCTTTATGTGGACCGCCCGACGCATTCTCAAAGAGCTCGCCGGCGCCGATCGCCGTCGCGCCATCCTCGCCTCGTTCTGGAAATACGCCGATCAGCAACAGCGCCTGATCGTGCAGATGCATCTCGCGAAGGCTTTGCACTTCCGCGATGAGACCATTCGCAAAATCCCGCCGGAGAAGAAAGCGGATCTCCTTGCGACGCGCATCGGCGTCGCGGAGTTCGAGCAATTCTTCGAGATGGCGCTGATGCTCTATCACACGCACGAGAAGAATCAGATGCTCGGCGCGTTCCTCGATCAGTGGGGCGTGCCGCACGACAACGGCTCGATCGAGACCGATGAGTACACGACGCCGAGCACCGATCAGGTGCGCGCCGCGGTGACGTCGCTCGAAGGTCAGTACGGGAAGGAAGACGTGCTCGTGTATCTCGCGACCGCCGGTCTGCTCATGGCAGATGGCTGGCGCGATGCGACCTGGCCTGTTGTCGATGAACTCAGTGGAGCGGCGGGCTCTTAGCCCGCCGAATCATCATGGCGGGCTGAGAGCCGGTATGGCGGGCTGAGAGCCCGCCACTCCACTACTCAATCTTCAACACACTCCAACTCGTTCCGTCCCAGATCAGCGTGGCCTTCGACGTTCTCGGCGTCGAGTAGCGTTCGTGCAGCGTTCCGGTCTTGAACGCCGTGCCGACTTCATTCGCGATCCATTTCCACGAAAACTCCGCGGTCGCGGTGCCGTCGGCGTTCGCGGTCACTGCACTGACATCGCCCATTTCCTTCTTCGCGAGCGGCACGACGTCGAGGATCCCGTTCTCGCGCATCAGAAAACGTTTGTCGCCGCGCGATTTCTGCGTCAGCGTCACGGTGCTGCCGTCGATCGCGATCCATCCCGCATCCGCCAGTTCCTTCGCCGATGCCTTCACCGGCTCGCTCGCATTCGCGAGATTCACCGGCGTCGTGAACGCCGCATTCGTGAACTCGAACTCGCCGAGCTCCGCCGAGCTCGCGATCAACTCGCGCGCCTGCGCAATCGAGGGCGGGGGCGTCGTCGGTTTTGCGGGCTCGGCCGAGGACGTCGTGGCGGGGGATTCGCCTTGGCACGCGGCGAAAACGAAAAGCAGCGCGAGGAGAAAACGCTTCATGTCGCGGAGTGTAGTGCGCGTAGTTCCTCTTTCGTCAACGCGCGCGTTTCGCCGACCGCCAGCTCGCCGAGTTGCACGCTGCCGATCGCGATGCGCGTCAATGACACGACCTTCGCTTCCAGCGCCTCCACCATTCTCCGCACCTGCCGATTGCGTCCCTCGGTGATCGTGATCTCGAAGACCGTCTTGCCGCCGGGATCGCGCAATCGCGAAACGATTGCAGGTCTCGTCATCCCATCGCGTAACTCGATTCCTTCGCGCAATCGATCGAGCAACTCGTCCGAAAGAAATCGCGACGCCTTCACGACGTACGTCTTCGGCACGTGATACTCGGGATTGGTCATCCGCTCCGCGAACGCGGTGTCGTTCGTCAGGATCAGCAACCCACTCGTGTCCATGTCCAGACGTCCAACGGGAAAGAGGTAACGATCGCGATCCGGAAGGAGGTCGTAGATCGTCTTCCGTCCTTCGGGATCGCGGTACGTCGTGAGATATCCAGTGGGCTTGTGCAGAAGCAGATACACCGGCTCCGACTGTTCGATCGGCTTGTCGTCGAACGTCACGGTGTCGCGCTCGAGATCGATCCACCGATTCGGATCGCCTTCGACGCGGCCGTTCACTTTTACGCGACCCGCACCGATCCACTTGCGCGCTTCAGTACGCGAGCCGAGTCCCGCTTTCGAGATCACGCGCTCGAGCGTTTTGATCGGACGATCGCCGGTGGAAGGAGCTTTTGCGGCCATCAGTGCCTGACGATCAACTCGACGTCGTCGCCGATCTTCATCCGCTCGATCGCGCCGTCTTTTTTGTTCACGCGCAGCTCGTGCACGTTGCCGGTGTTCGCATCGGTGAAGCGCCACGTATTCGTGTTCGCATCGGAAGAGGCGAGCTGGGCCAATCCTTCTTTCTTCTGCGGATCGAACGCGAGCGTCACGCGCTGATACATGCGCCCGCCGTACTCCGGCGCCGTCGCTTCCTTCCACACGTTGCCGTTGCGTGTCGACCACACCACGCCGCGCGTTCCCGCAGCCGCGCGCCATTCGATGCCCTCCGCTTTCAGCGTGACCACTTCTTCGCCGATGCGCGTGCGTTTCATTTCGCCATTCGCCGTGACGCCACGATCGTTCAACGTGAATGCGAACCCGGAATTCGATTTCAGCCACGTCATCGCATCGTCGTAGGAGCCGTGATCGATCGGCGTCGCGACGGGAGTGACGGAGGTGATAGCCGGGGAGGATGTTGTTGTTGCCGGCGGAGTCGGTTCCGACGATGAGGTCGTGGCCGGCGCGGGCGTTTCGCGCGAGCAGGCGAGGGTCAGTGCAAGAAGAACGAGAGCGAAGCGACGCATTGCGGCGCGTACTTTAACGTGCAACGGGAGAGTGCCGTGCGTTCGCAGGCTCGTCACAGTTATGCGGAATGTCCGTGCTACTCTCGCTGTCGAAGTTCGTGAGGAATCGTCATGCGGAAAACTTCGTGGATGTGGTGGGTGGCTGTAGGTGCGGCTTCCGGCTGCGTGCTGTTTGGCGTGTCGCGCGTTCCCTTCGGTGATACCGAAGTGCAGCACGCGAGCGTGCTCCGGCCTCCGCATCGACCCGCGCCTCCTCCGGTCTTCATCCCCGAGCCGCCGCCCGCGGAACCATCGAACGAAACGCCGACGCTCCTTCAGGTCTCGGAAAAGAAAACCGATCTGCGTGTGAAAGCGCTCGCGCGCGAGATGGCGGACATGTGGACGCGCAACCCCGAGGAGCTCGTGGTGGCGATTGATGATGCGGCGCGCTCGATGCCGAGCTCTCCCTCCGTCACGCTGCTCCTCGCGATCGCGCACGCCGAAACGAACGGCAAGATTCTCGACGTCAGCGAAGCAGGCGCGGTCGGACTCGCGCAGGCGACGCCCGTCGCGTATCGACAGGAAGGCTTCGACGGAAAGCTCTTCGTCACGAAGGACTATCTGATCGGTTCGCGCGCGTACATCATGAAGAAGCCCCTCGGCGATGCCGACACGATCGCATCGCTCATCGTCGACAAAGACACGCCCGCGAATCGCAAGAAAGCGAAGCGCCTGCTCAAATCGGCGAAGGATCTGCGACGCGAAGGCATCGACGAGCTCGAACTGCTCGCGCCGTACGCATCGAAGAATTACTTCACGCGCATCGAGGAGATGGACGAGCACAATCGCGTCACGCTCAATCGCCTCGGCAAGTTGCTGGAGACCGGATCGAAGGCGCAGCTCCGCACGTTCCGCAACGATGTGCGCAAGGAGTATCGCGCACTGAAAGCATCGCAGCTCGAAACGTGGGCGCGGTATCAAAAGGATTTGATCGCGGAACGCGATGCGATGCTCGCGAAGCACTTCGGTGCGAATCCCGAGATCGTGAAGAAGTCGATGGCCTACGAGGCGAGCGAATACCTCGGCGCGAATCTCGATGATCGCTTCTCCGCGAAGAGCATGTCGCGCTTCCTCGTGCGTCATCTCGATCGCAAATCGAATGAGGCGCGGCAGCTCGCGAAACGCGATCAGGATGTCGAAGAGATGACGGCCGCGCTGTACAACGGCGGCTCACACAACGTGAAGCGCATGCTCGCGGGCTTGATTCGCACGCTGCCCGAGACCGAGAAGTACATGCGCAAAGTTCCGGCGACACGTCGCAGACTCGATGGCGTGATCGCAGGTGTGCCGATGGGTGAGAACGCCGTGCGGACGCTCCGGTAAGCGGAACGCCGCCGGCCCGGCGGCGGTGGCCGCCGCGGCCCCCCGCC
>JBQCJC010000202.1:0-27862 GCA_051953135.1 Thermoanaerobaculia bacterium
CAGGATCAAAGACTCAAAGGAATCACGTCGTCTTTTACGTTGCTTTCCTATTCAGTTGTCAAGGAACCGACTGCTTCGATCGCCTCGGATCGATGCTGAGCACGATTCGTTCGCTTCGTGCTCACCGTCCATCCGGCGCTCCGGCTTTGCGTCGTTACCGCCCTCCGCTTCTGCCGCTCCCCTTCGCTCTTTACTTCCTTGCGTCGGGATCGTGTACAACCCTTTGCAACCGCTTGTTATTTCAGCTGCTTACTGCTTTGTTCGCTGACTGACCACGTTGCTTCGGGACCGCTGCTAACCCATCCGCCTCATCGCTTATTTCAGCTCCGCATTTCGCTCGCTGATGTCGCCGATTCCGACGGCCAGGACTCGCTGCTAACTGCAAAGATCTGCTGCTTATTTCAAGCACCGCGCTTCGTCATTTTTCTCCGGCTCAGCTCGCCGGTTTCCGTCGCGCGGACCACACATAACCGTTTCCGCACGAAGACATTCCACGATCGCCAAGAAAATTTGTCGCGCACGCTAAACTGCGTGCTCATGGCCCGTGAGGAAGGCGCCGCCTCGACCTCGGCGTACGAGATTCGCCTGCGTAGTCTGCTGCAAAACATCGCCGCAATCGTGTGGACGGTCGACGAAACGTTGCAGCCGGTATTGATGGCCGGCGACGCCGAGCTCATCACCGGATATTCGCAAGACGAGATCTACGCCGAAGGAAGCCCGGCCGTATGGGCACGCGCGGTTCACCCCGACGACCTGCGACGCGTCATGATGACGCACGCCAACATCTTTATTACAGGCGAAGCGTTCGACGTCGAATATCGCTATCGACGTAAGGACGGCACGTGGGTTTGGCTCAATGATCGCGCCTCGCACGTCTACACGCTCGATGGAAAACGCTACATCGACGGCATCACCTACGATGTCTCGCAGCGCAAGATCGAAGAGCAGCAACAGGTCGCCGCTGCGAATTTCGGGCGACGTGCGGTTCAGGCCGGCGACATCTACGCATTATTAGCGGATGCGTGCTGGACGACGCACACTGCCCTGCGCGCCGACAGTTGCACCGCACTGTGGCGCGAAGCAGACTCCGATGACTTCACATTCGCGGCGATGACCGGCAATCCCGTTCCGTTGCCGACTCGCGTTGCGGACGACGCTTCGATTCTCGCCGGCTACGCGTATCGTTCCGATCGCGGCGTGACGTACGACGATCTCGCCACAGAGCCGCGATTCTCCGCCCCTGCCCTGCTCGCCAATGGCATTCGCAGCGGAATCAGCGCGCCATTACGTGGCCGCGCGGTGCGCTACGGAGTTCTGAGCGTGCATTTCCTGCAAACGCGGCGCTTCACACAGCGCGAATGCGCGTTCGTCGAAACCATCGCCAACGTCGCCGCCGACGCCATCGATCGCATTCAGACGGAACGCGCGCTCGCGAGTGTCGCGGATCGATATGCGCACGTCGTCGAGTCCGCCGATCAGGGGATTTGCGCGCTCGACCGTGGGCGCATCGTGTTCGCGAACAGCGCGTTCGCACGCATGATCGCAATCCCCATCGAAACGCTCCTCGGCCGCGAGTTCTCGACTCTCGCGGCGCCGCGTGAACGCACACGTCTCGAGCAATTCGTCGAGATGCCGCCGAGTGACGAGCCCGCGAAGATCGAAGTCGAGCTCGCACCGGCAAGCGGTGCGCCGCTGTGGGCGATCGTGACGCGAAGCCGTCCGACCGCGGGCGAAACACTGGTCCTGATTACCGACATCAGCGATCGCGTGCGCGTCGAGCATGATCTTCGACGCCGCCAGGCTCAGCTCGGCGATGCACAGTCGCTCGCGCACATCGGCAGTTTCGAAGTCGATCTCGCGACCGGCTTGATCGAATGGTCCGACGAGATGTATCGCATCGTCGGACTCGAGCCACGCAGCCGTGCGATCGACATCCATTTCGTACGATCGAGAATCCCCGAGGAGCGATCGGCAACGTACGCGGCAGCGATGGCGGCGTTATCGGATGGCGGCACGCTCGACACCGTGCATCCGTTCCTACGCCTCGACGGCACCGTCCGCACCGTGCACACACGCGCGCGCGGCACCTCCGACGTCGACAGCGGCCGCAAGCGAATCATCGGCATCATGCAGGACATCACCGCGGAGATCGACGCGGAGCGCGCGATCGCCGAACGCGAAGCGCGACTGCAATTCCTCGTCTCACGATTGCCCGTGATTCTGTGGTCGACGAACGCCGAGTTGAAGATCACATCGATCATCGGCGCCGGATTCACCGCGGTCGAAGATCAGCAGCTCGAAGATCTCAACCTCACGGTGCACGATCTCACCGGCGCGCCACCGGCCGGCATCTCGATTCACGACGCGCTCGAAAACCGCACCGTCTCGTACGACGTGTGGAACGGCTCGCGCGAGCTGCGCGTGCACATCGAGCCGCTGCGCGACGCGGCCGGCGCGACGATCGGCACCGTCGGCATCGCGTTCGATCGCACGGAGCAGTTCCGCACCGAGCGCGTGCTGAGCAACATCGCATACGGCGCGATCTCGCAAATCGCCGACAACTTCTTCAACAGCGCGGTGCTCGGACTCGCATCCGTGCTCAACGTGCAGTTCGCGTTCATCGCGAAAGTCGAAAACGGCGCGCTGACTACGGTCGCTGTCGCGCGCGACGGCGAGATCGCCTCGAACTTCTCGCACAGCATCGCGGGCACTCCGTGCGAGCCCGTGCTGCGAGGAACGCCGTACTGGATCGAAGAGCACGTGCGTGTCGCGTGTCCGAACGATGCACTGCTCGCGGAGCTCGATGCCATGAGCTACGCGGGCTTCCCGATCATCGGCGCGAATGGTTCGAGCGTGGGTCTCGTGGCGGTGATCAGTCGCGAACCGTTGCAGCGCAGCGCCGCGGCCGAAGCGGCGTTGCAGATTTACGCGCAGCGCGCCGGCGTCGAGCTCGATCGAATCAGTTACGAGCGCTCGCTCGTCGATGAGAAGGAATACGTCGAGAATCTCATCGACACCGCGAACGTCGTGATCATCGAAGTCGACGAAGCAGGTCACATTCGTCTCGTCAATCGCGCGTTCGAACAACTCACCGGTCTCACGCGCAAAGACGTTGAGGGACGGCCGTTGCTCGAGATGATTCACGACGCGGGGCCGATCGATCAGATCATCACGACCGGCCCGCACGAGATGGAAGCGAGTCTCGACGCGCGCGACGGCGAGTTGCGTCTGTTGCGATTTCGCGCGAACGATGTGCGTCGCGCGGGTCGCGCCGTCGGCACGATTCTGTTCGGCATCGACATCACCGATGCGCGACGCGCGGAACAGCGGCAGCGTCGCATGCAGGAGCAGCTCGCACACGCGGCCGAAGAGTGGCGGCACACGTTCGATTCCGTGCTGACACCGATCATTCTGCTCGACGAGGAGCATCGCATCGCGCGCATGAATCGCGCGGCGAAGGAGCTCACTCAGCGCGACTACAGCGAGCTTCTTGGCGAGCGGATCGATGCCATCGATCGCGCCGAGCCGTTCCTCACCGCGTCGGCTTTGCTCGACGCGCGCGATGCGAACGACAGCGGTGCGGAGACCGTCGAGGTGCGCGACGGCAACGATAGAACGTGGGCGGTGAACCTGATGCCGATCGCGTCGCCCGAGCAAACGCCATCGTGGTCGATCGTCGTGCTCTACGACATCACGCGCATCGTTGCGCTGCAGGAGTCGGTGCGCGTCAGCGAGCAGATGTCGGCGATGGGACACCTCGTCGCCGGCGTCGCGCATGAAGTGCGCAATCCGCTCTTCGGCATCTCCGCGGCACTCGATGCATTTCAGGAAGAGTTCGGACACACCGGCGACTTCGGCGAGTACCTCGATCGATTGCGCACCGACACCGAGCGTCTCAATCGTCTGATGAACGAGCTGCTGGAGTATGGTCGTCCCGCGGAACTGCAGATCGCGTCGCAATCGGTGCTCGACGCCATCGGTCAGTCGATCCGTGTTTGCACCCCTCTGGCACGACAGAAAAATGTCGAGCTGGAAGTGCGGCCGAAGGACGTCGCAACCAATGCGATGATCGATCGCGATCGCATCGTGCAGGTCTTCCAGAACGTCATCGAAAACGCCATCGCCTTCGCGCCCGCGAGCTCGCGCATCGTCGTGGAGACGAGCGAGGATCGCGATGCGAAGCAGCTTGTGATCACGATCGCCGACCACGGACCCGGATTCCGCGCCGACGATCTGCCGCACATCTTCACGCCATTCTTCACACGACGCCGCGGCGGCACGGGACTCGGATTGCCGATCGTGCAACGCATCGTCGGCGATCACGGCGGCAGCGTGACCGCACGCAACGGCGAGCACGGTGGCGGCGTCGTCGAGATTCGTTTGCCCATCGAGGAACGTGCCGATGATGCGTAACAAGGTGCTGCTCGTCGACGACGATGCCGGCCCGCGTTTCGGCATGCGGCGTTTTCTCAAGTCGCGCGGATTCGACGTCGAGGAAGCGGACAGCTGCGCGAGCGCGAAGACGATGTTCCGCTCGTTCGGACCCGACGTGACGGTGCTCGACTTTCGTCTTCCGGACGGCACCGCGCTCGATCTCATTCCCTTCTTTCAATCGGTGAACGCATCTCCGGTGATCGTGCTGACCGCCTACGCGACTATCGACAACGCGGTCGAAGCGGTGAAGCTCGGCGCGGAGCAATTCCTCACGAAGCCGGTGGAGCTCGAGACGTTGTTCGTGATGATCGAGCGTCTCATCGAGCACTCGCGAATGCGGCAACAGAGTCTCGTGCGCGAGAAGCAGGTCGAGCGCAGCCGCCACATCGATCCATTCCTCGGCAACGCCCCCGCGATTCGCGAGCTGCGCGAGAAAACCGAGGCGGTGTTGTCGCGCACCGATTCGCCGATTCTCATCCAGGGCGAAACCGGCACCGGCAAGACCGTGCTCGCGCGCTGGATTCACGCGAACGGACGCCGCGCGCGCGAAGCGTTCGTCGATCTCAATTGCGCGGGCATCTCGCGCGAGTTTCTCGAAACGGAGTTGTTCGGTCACGAGAAAGGCGCGTTCACCGGCGCGTCCGGCGTGAAGCAGGGACTGCTCGAAGTCGCCGATCGCGGCACGGTATTTCTCGACGAGATTGGCGACATGGATCCGCAGGTTCAGGCGAGCGTGCTGAAGGTGCTCGAAGAGAAACGCTTTCGCCGCCTCGGCGACGTGCGCGATCGCACCGTCGACATCCGGCTCATCGCGGCGACGCATCACGATCTGCGGCAGCTCGCGGTCGAACGGCGATTTCGTCAAGACCTTTACTATCGCATCAGCGCGCTCGAGTTGCGCGTGCCGCCGCTGCGCGAGCGACGCGAGGACATCCCGATGCTCGCGGAGCAGATCGCATCGACGCTCTCGCGCGATCTCGGACAACACGCGGTGAGCATCGGTGAAGACGCGATCGCTGCGCTGCAGCGTTACTCGTGGCCGGGCAACATTCGCGAGCTGCGCAACGTGCTCGAACGCGCGTTGCTGCGCACGCACGGCGATGTGCTCGATGCGCGCGCGATCGATTTTCCGATGAGCGGCGGCGATGCACCATCGACGATGAACGTGCGTCGCAGCGGCACGCTCGATGATCTCGAGCGCGAGTACATCGAGCAGGTGTTGCGCGAAGAAAACGGCGCAATCGATCGCGTCGCCGAGCGTCTCGGCGTGTCGCGCAGCGCGGTCTACTACAAGGCGCGCAAGTACGGCATCGACGTTTCTAAATCTAGAAATTGAGTTTCAGTTTTAGAACGAACGACGCGTACGGCTTCGCTGACGATTTCGCGTAACACACTTCGTCTCAACGACTTCACTGCGATGGCCCGCGTGGCAGCGGCGTTGCTCAATGCGCTGCCGTGTCCAAGCGCATCCTCATCGTCGACGACGAAGAATCGATCCGGTTTGCCGTGAAGCGCTACTTCACGCGAATGGGCTTTCAGGTCGATTGCGCGCGCGAGCTCGAAGAAGCCGAGGCGCTCGCGACGCATACGAGCTACCGCGTCGTCATCGCCGATCTCTCGCTCACCGACAGCGGCAGCACCGAAGGCCTCGAGATCGTGCGCTTCATGCGCCGCAGTTGTCCCGGCGCGCGCGTCATCGTGCTCACCGCGCACGGCTCGCCGAACATCGAGACCGAAGCGTACAAGCGCGGCGCCGATGCGTTTCTGCACAAGCCGCAACGTCTGCAGGAGCTCGCGAAGATCGTCGATCGTCTCGTCGAAACGGCGGTGGAGCGAGCGTGAATCAGACGGTCATGCTCGATGAGTTGCGGCAACCCGGCGCGTTGCGCTGCGAGTTTCAGCCGATCTTTCGTTTCGAAGGCGAAACGCGATCGTTGTATGCACTCGAAGCGCTCACGCGCGGGCCGCGCGACACGAGCATGGAGCGTCCCGATGTGCTCTTCGAGTACGCGCGGCGCAAAGGCGAGGAAGTGAACATCGATCTGATGTGCATTCGCCTCGCGCTCAGCGAAGCGGCAAAACTTCCGGGCTCGCCGCGCATCTCGGTCAACCTGCATGCGTCGACGCTGCAAGCCGATTTCCCGCGCGTGCTGATGCAGCTCGCGGAATCGAACGGCATCGCGCCGCGGCGACTGATGCTGGAGATCGTCGAGCATCGCTGCGCGTGGAACGTGCCGGCGATGCGACGCACGCTCGACGAGCTTGGCGAAGCCGGCGTGCTCATCGCGCTCGATGACCTCGGCGTCGGCGCATCGAATTACCACATGCTCATCGACTGCCGCCCCGATCATCTGAAGATCGATCGCTACATCGTTTCGGGTTGCAGTCGCGATCGATATCGCGCGGCCGTGCTGCGCTCGATCGTCGCGCTCGGAGTTGCGTCCGATGCAACACCGATCGCCGAGGGCGTCGAAGAAGAAGACGATCTCGACGCGCTGCGATCCCTCGGCATCCACTGCGTCCAGGGCTGGCTCTACGCGCCCAGCCTCCCCGTCGAACAACTCATTCACAGCCCACTGCTGAAACCCCAGCCCCGATCCGAAGAGGTGTTTTTATGAAAAGGAAAGTCCTGCTGGTCGACGACTCCACCACCGTTTTGATGATGGAGAAGATGATTCTGGCGAAGGGACCATTCGATGTCGTCACCGCGCGCGATGGCGTCGAAGCCGTCGCGAAAGCGCAAACCGAAAAGCCCGACGTGATTCTGCTCGACGTCATGATGCCGAATCTCGACGGCCTTTCCGCGTGCGCCGCGATTCGCAACGATCCAGCCACCGCGCACATCCCCATCATCATGGTCACGACGCGCGGCGAAGAACAGAACATCGAGACCGCGTTCCGCAACGGCTGCACGGACTACGTGACCAAGCCGATCAACGGCCTCGAATTGCTCACCAAACTGCAGAACATTCTCGGCATGTCCGCCGCGCAGGAGATCGCATGAAACGCGGCGACGGTCAGCGCGCGTACAGCGACAAGGTCGCGAGCGACGCGAACGAGTACATGCACTCTCTGCTCGAAGAAAACCAGCGCCTCACGGAGCTGGTTGCGGAGATGGCGCAGAAAGAAACGCAACTGCAGGAGCGTCTCGCCGCGATCGAAAAGGAAAGCCGCTCCTACTCGGCGCGCTACGTCGAGGTCGAGCAGCAGAACACGAATCTCGCGAACCTCTACGTCGCCACGTATCAACTGCACGGCACGCTGAATCGCGAGTCGGTGCTCGCGGCGATCAAAGAGATCGTCATCAACTTAATTGGTTCCGAAGAACTTGCGGTGTGGGAGCTCGATGAGGCGACGGGATCGCTGCAACTCGTCGATTCCTTCGGCATCGACGAAGTCTTGTGGGATCGCGTCGGTATCGGCATCGGCGTGATCGGCGGTGCCGCGCGCAGCGGAGAACGCTTCGTGCGCAGCGAATCGAATCTCGCGCCCACCGGCAACGAGCAAACGCTCAACGCCGCCATTCCGCTGAAGCTCGACGAGCGCGTCATCGGCGTCATCGGCATCTTCGGCCTGCTGCGACAGAAGCAAGGCTTCGAAGCTGTCGACTTCGAGCTCTTCGACCTGCTCTCTTCGCACGCCGCGAGTGCGCTCTTCTGCACGCGCATGTTCGAACGAGTGCTCACGGCCGTTTGATGCGCACGCAGTACGACGATTCGCTCACGCTACTCGCGCCGGAACCGGCGGGCACGCAGCCGCAGCCCGCGGAGCCGATGCGCGAGCACGTGTATCTCTACCCGGGACAAGTATTCGCATCCGCGAAGCCCGCGCGCATCACCACGATCCTCGGATCGTGCATCGCCGTTTGTCTCTATGACGTCACGCGCCGCATCGGCGGCATGAATCACTTCATGCTGCCGCACTACGCCGGCGCAGGACAGGAGTCGCCGCGCTTCGGCAACATCGCCATGGACGAGTTGCTGACGAAGCTCACGGCGCTCGGCGCGCGCATCGCGATGCTCGAAGCGCGCGTGTTCGGCGGCAGCGCGATGTTCGGGCAACCCGGCAACACCGCGCACCTCGGCACGAAGAACGAGCAGTACGCGCGCGACTTCCTCGCCGCGAAATTGATTCGCATCGTCGAAACCGAGACCGGCGGACCGCGCGGACGGAAGTTGATCTTTCACACCGACGAAGGAAAAGCATGGCTGACTTCGATCTGAACCTCGACGAACTGCGCGCGGTCTTCGCGGTCGAAGCGGCCGAGAACATCGATGCGCTCGAGCGCGGCCTGCTGGCACTCGAATCCAATCTGGATGATGCCGAGCTGCGTCACGACCTGCTGCGACTGACGCACACGCTGAAAGGCAACGCCTCGTGCGTCGGCCTGCAGGCGCTCACGACGTTCGCACACGCGTACGAAGAATTGCTCGAGCGCGTCGATGAACGCAGCATCGAAGTCGACGGCACGCTCATCACGCAACTCCTCGAAGGCGTCGATCTGCTGCGCCGTCTCGTCGAGAACACGAACGACGACACGCTCAGCGAAAGCGATCGCGCGATCGTCGACAAGATCGCCTCGCATTGCGGCGGCGAGAGCACGCCCGCACCGGTGCTCGCGCGCGCATCGGAATTCGCGGCGCCGAAGCAAAGTGCCACGCGCTCGCTGCGCGTCGGCGAAGAAAAGCTCAATCGCATGCTGAATCTCGTCAGCGAGATGACGATCGGCCGCGGCCGCGTGCGCGAGATGCTCAGCAATCGCGACACGCTCGACTTCGAGTCGCTCGTCGAGATCGAACGGCAGATCGACATTCAGCAATCGGAATTGCAGGAACTGATCATGCGCGCGCGCATGGTGCCGGTCGGCCCGCTCTTCCGCCAGTACGCGCGCGTCGTGCGCGACGTCGCGGCAACGCACGGCAAGAACGCGAAGCTCGTGACGATCGGCGAAGACGTGGAGCTCGACACGACCGCCGTCGATGCGCTGCGCGATCCGCTCACGCACATGATCCGCAACGCGATCGATCACGGCATCGAGCCTTCGCCGCAACGCATCGCGAGCGGCAAGCCGCCGGTCGCAACGATCACGCTCGAAGCGCGTCACGAAGCCGGCAGCATCATCATCGTCGTCTCGGATGACGGCGCGGGATTGAATCGCAGCGACATCGCCACGCGCGCTCGCGCGCTGGGACATGATCCCGATCGCCTCAGCGATTCCGAGTTGTGGCGACTGATCTTCGAGCCCGGCTTCTCCACCGCGACGAATGTGACCGATCTCTCGGGTCGCGGCGTGGGCATGGATGTCGTGCGCCGCTCGATCGAAGCGCTGCGCGGGACGATCGCGATCGACACGCGCGAAGGCGAACGCACGACGTTCACGATTCGCCTGCCGTTGACGCTCGCGGTGATCGACGGCTTCGGCGTCGAAGTGGGACGCGAGTCGTTCATCGTGCCGATGGACAACGTGCTCGAATGTCTCGAGCTCCGAACCGATGACGCGCGCGATGCGCAAACGGGCGTGCTGCGCGTGCGCGAAGAGATCGTTCCGTACGTTCGTCTGCGTTCGCTGTTCGCGATCGAAGGCGATCCGAGCGCGCGCGAGAACGTGCTCATCGTGCGGCGCAACGGTTTGAAGGCCGGCCTCGTCGTCGACACGCTCAACGGCACCGGTCAGGCCGTGATCAAACCTCTCGGCACGTGGTTCAGCGATGTGCCGGGCATCGCCGGCTCCTCGATTCTCGGCAACGGCCGCGTCGCGCTCATTCTCGACACCACCACGATTCTTCAACGCGTCGCGTCGCAGGCGGCGCTCACCAGCACCTCACACCTGAACTCGGAGGCAGTATGAGCTTCAACATTCGCAGACGCCTGGTCGCAGGCTTTTTCACGATCATTCTGGTCGGCACCCTCGTGTCGGTCGCGGTGCTGCAGTTGCTCACCGCGAGCATCCATCAGCTCGAAGACGTCATCTCCGTGTCGGACACGATCAAGCAGAAGGGCGGCGAGCTGCGTTTCGACATGATCACGATGAGCGACGCCATGCGCGGCGTGTTGATCGATCCGGATTCGAAGAGTGAGTTCGCGCGCAAGAAAGCCGCGGACGATGAATTCGTCAGCGACGCCGCGGACATCAAGAAGCTCAATCCGCAAGGCGAAGTCCTCGAGCTCATCGAGCGCGCCCGCGCGATGGACGAGCAGTCGCTCAATCGTCTCGAAGACGAAATCATGGTGCTGGTCAGCAGCGGCAAACGCGAGGAAGCAGTCCAGCGTTACGTGAACGATTACCTCCCGCTGCGCAAGCAGCAGGAAGCGATCATCGATCAGATGGAGGCGGTGACGCAGAAGAGCTCCGCCGCCGCATTCGCCGCATCGCAAACGCGGTACGCCACCGCGCGCACCATCACGTACGTGCTGATCGCACTGCTGGTGATCATCGGCGCCGTCCTGTCGATCATGATCTCCGCATCGATCGCGCGTCCGATCGTGCGCATGTCCGAATCGTCGAAGCGCGCGGCGAAAGGCGACATCACCGACACGCTCGAATTCGATGAGCGCAGCGACGAGCTCGGCGAGCTTTCGCGTTCGATGAACTCGATGTACTCGTACTTCCAGTCAATGGTGTCGGTTGCGGATCGCATGGCCGCGGGCGATCTCACGGTGAAGGTCGAGGCCCGATCGGAAGCCGACAGCTTCGGCGTGGCCTTCTCGCAGATGCTCGCAAAGCTGAGTGAAGTGATCGGCGAAGTGCGCTCCTCGGCGACCGCACTCACCACCGCCGCGGCGCAGGTCTCCGCGACCGCGCAGGCCGTGTCGCAAGGCAACAGTCAGCAGGCCGCCGCGGTCGAAGAGACGACGGCGAATCTCGAGCAGATGAACGCGACGATCGCGCAGAACGCCGACAACAGCCGCCTCACGGAAGAGATGGCGTCGAAGGGCGCGCGCGATGTGCAGGAGAGCGGCAACGCGGTGCGCGAAACGGTCGACGCGATGAAGCTCATCGCCGAGAAGATCTCGATCGTCGAAGAGATCGCATATCAGACGAATCTCCTCGCGCTGAATGCCGCGATCGAAGCGGCACGCGCCGGCGAGCATGGACGCGGATTCGCGGTCGTCGCCACCGAAGTGCGCAAACTCGCGGAGCGCAGTCAGACGTCGTCGCGCGAGATCAGCGGACTCGCGGGACAAAGCGTACGCGTCGCGGATCGCTCCGGCGCATTGCTCAACGAGCTCGTGCCGTCGATTCGCAAGACCGCGGAGCTCGTGCAGGACGTGGCCGCGGCATCCGCGGAACAGGCGTCTGGCGTGGCGCAGATCAATCAGTCGCTCGCGCAAGTCGATCAGGTGACGCAGCGAAATGCTTCGGCCGCCGAAGAATTGGCCGCGACCTCGGAAGAGATGGCCGCGCAGGCGGAGAGCCTGCAGCAACTCGTCGGATTCTTCGACATCGGCGATCGCCGCGGCGCGCGAACGACGCAGCAGCCGTTGCAGCCGCAGCATTCGCAGCATCTTCCGATCGCCGCGTCATCCACGCAGCCGCGCCGCGCGAAGAGCGGCAACGGTCACGCGTACGCCGACTTCAGCAGCTTCTGATCGACATGAAACGCATTGCACTGATTTTCGCGATTGCATTTTTCGCGCGCGCGCAGGAAGACCCGATCGCCGACAACAGCTTCCTGGTCGAAGAGGCATACAACCAGGATCCGGGCGTCGTGCAGCACATCTCCACGTTCGAGCGCGAGCGCGGCGGGACGTGGGGGTATTCGTTCACGCAGGAGTGGCCCGCGCCGAATCTCACGCATCAGCTCAGCTACACGCTGAACGTCGATCGCGATGGCATCAGCGATGTTGCCGCACACTATCGCTATCAACTCGTGAGCAACGATCGCCTCGCGATCTCGCCGCGCGTTTCGCTGCTGATTCCGACGCGCGATCGCGATGACAACGATCCCGCGGTGCAGGTGATGCTGCCGGTGAGCACGGTGTTGTCGTCGCGCGTTGTGGCGCACTGGAACGCGGGGGCGACGCTCGGCAATGACGCGACGGACTACACGCTCGCGAATTCGTTCGTGTGGCTCGCGCATCCGCGTTTCAACGCGCTCGTCGAGACCGTCTGGACACGCAGCGATGTCGATGGCGAATCCGACACCGAAGTGGTGGTCAGCCCCGGCATTCGCTGGGCGTACAACTTCGACAACGGATTGCAGATCGTGCCCGGACTGGCAATGCCGATTCCGGTCGGCAACGATCACAGCGAGCGCAGCGTCTTCCTCTATCTCAGCTTCGAGCATCCTTTCAGGAGAACGCAATGACGGAGCAGTACCTCACATTCATCGTGCGAGGCGAAGAGCACGGCGTGCCGATTCTGCGCGTGAAGGAGATCATCGAGTTCTCCACGGTGACGCGCGTGCCCGGCACACCCGCGTGGGTGCGCGGCGTGATCAATCTGCGCGGCGTGATTCTGCCGGTGGTCGATCTCTCGACGAAGTTCGGCGGCGATGAATCGATCGTGACGAAGACGACATGCACGGTTGTCGTCGAGACGAAGCATCACGGCGAGACGCTGACGATCGGCGTGATGGCCGATGCCGTTTCGGAAGTCGTCGACTTCACGCCGGAGCAGATCGAGCCCGCGCCATCGTTCGGCACGCACGTGCGCGTCGACTATCTCCGCGGCATGGGCAAGCTCGAACGGAAGCTCGTGCTGTTGCTCGACATCGATCGCCTGCTCTCGCCTGTCGAGTTGCAAACCGCACTCGAAGCGACGGACGCCATTCCGGCCTGAACACGATGACGCTCACTCCCCGTCCGCTGACCACGTCCGAGTTTCATCTCGTGCGCGAGTTCATGCATCGCGAGGCCGGGATCTCGCTTTCGGATCAGAAGCGCATGCTGGTCATGGGCCGGCTCGCGCCGCGTCTGCGCGCGCTGTCGTTGTCGACATACGGCGAGTATCTCGAGCACGCGACGACGAATCGTGACGAAGCGGTGCTGATGATCGATGCGATCTGCACGAACGAAACGCATTTCTTTCGCGAGCCGAAGCAGTTCACGTATCTCGAGCAGCAGGTCATCCCGTCGTGGATCGCGCGCGCGAATGCGGGCGAGCGCAGGAAGCACGTGCGCGTGTGGAGCGCGGCGTGCTCGAGCGGCGAAGAGCCGTATTCGATCGCGATGACTCTGCTCGCGGCACTGCCGGACTGGACGATCGAGATTCTCGCGTCGGACCTCTCGACGAAAGTGCTCGCGCGCGCGGAAGCAGCGTTGTGGCCGGTGGAACGCGCGGAACAGATTCCGGAGCACTACCGCCGCGCGTTCATGCTGCGCGGCGTGCGCTCGCAGGAAGGAAAGATGACGGCGAAGCAGGAACTGCGCGACGTCGTTCGCTTCGAGCGCATCAATCTCAACGGCGATCGCTGGCCGGTCGGAGGAAAGTTCGATCTGATCTTCTGCCGCAACGTGCTGATCTACTTCGATCACTCGGCGAAGCTGCGCGTCGTGCAACGTCTCCTCGATCATCTCGATCCCGCCGGCTACTTTTTCCTCGGACACTCCGAAACGCTGAACATGCTCGAGCGCGTGCGCAGCGTCGGACCAACGGTGTATCAACTGCGCAAACCGAAATGACCGCACGCCTCCAGGTTCTCGTCGTCGATGATTCCGCGGTCGTGCGCCAGGTGCTCACGTCGCTGCTTTCGTCGCGATTCGATGTCGAGACCGCGGCCGATCCGATCATCGCGCGCAAGCGCATGGAACGACGCAGGCCGTCCGTGATCGTGCTCGATCTGCAAATGCCTCGCGTCGACGGCATCACGTTTCTGCGCGAAGTGATGGCCGAGGATCCGGTGCCGGTGGTGATCTGCTCGAGCGCGGCCGCGCGCGGCAGTGAGGCCGCGATGCGCGCGCTCGAGGAAGGCGCGGTCGACATCATTCTCAAACCACAGGTCGGCGTGCGCGAGTTTCTCGAAGAAGCGCAGTCGCTACTTACCGACACACTGCGCGCAGCGGCGTCCGCGCGTGTACGCAAGCGTGTACCGCGCCTGCCGGTGACGCCGCGTCATTCGGCGGATGCGGTGCTGAAGCGCACCGCGATTAGCGCAGTCGCGAATGGCGAGACGATCGTGGCGATCGGCGCGTCGACTGGCGGCACCGAGGCGCTGCGCGAAATCATCGAAGCATTGCCTCACGATGCGCCGGGCATGGTCGTCGTGCAGCACATGCCGGAAGGATTCACGGCGGCGTTTGCGAAGCGATTGGATTCACTCTCCGCGGTGCAAGTGAAAGAGGCGCAGGACGGCGATGTGGTCTCACGCGGCCGCGTGCTCATCGCACGCGGCGACAAACATTTGATTCTGCATCGCAGCACGAGCGGCTATTTCGTGAAGTGCGTCGAAGGACCGCTGGTGTCACGCCATCGGCCGAGCGTCGATGTGCTGTTTCGTTCCGTCGCGCAGAGCGCCGGTGCGAACGCGATCGGCGTGTTGCTCACCGGCATGGGCGATGACGGCGCCGCCGGCCTCGGCGAGTTGCACGCGACCGGCGCGATGACCATCGCGCAGGATGAAGCGACGTCGGTGGTATTCGGCATGCCGAAAGAAGCCATCCAACGCGGCGCCGCAACGCACGTGCTGCCGCTCGATGGGATTGCGGCGGCAATCACGCGGTACGCCAAACGCTGACGCTGTGCGGAGCGCCGGCGCCTTCGCCGGCTGGTCCGGCGACGCCCTCGTCGCCGTCAACGCATCGACGCGGGCGTGGCGCCCGCGATCCAGCCGACGATGGCGTCGGCGCTCCGGCGCTCCCCGGCAATCACATCCCCATCGGGTGCCACACCGTCTTCGATTCCTGAAAATCGAAAATCGCGTACGGCCCCTGCGCCATCCGCGCATCCTCGAACCCGATCGCCGGATCGAAATGCACCACGCGCTTCACATTCTCCGCCGCGGTCTGCTGCACCTTCGGCAACGAATCGACGGCCACTCCCGTCGTGTCGATCGCATTCACATCCATGTGCGCCGCGAGCCACGGAACCAGCTCGCTCTTCATTCCGGAAATGAAATTGATCACACCGCCCGGCACATCCGAATTCGCAAACGCCTCAGCCAGCGTAATCGCCGCCAGCGGCTTCGATTCCGACGTCACCGCGACAACCGTATTCCCCCCGACAATCGCCGGCGCAATACGACTCACAAGGCCTAACAGCGCCGGTGCTTCCGGAGCAATCACCGCGACGACGCCAGTTGGCTCCGGCACAGTGAAGTTGTAATACGGACCGGCGACGGGATTTACAGAGCCGAACACCTGCGGGTATTTATCGCTCCAGCCCGCGTAATAAACCCAGCGATCGATGACCGCATCGACTTCCTTACGCGCATCTGTCGCGCTCGAACCCGCTTTGCGCAGCTCGTCCACGAGCTCGTTTGCGCGGGCCTCGCACACTTCTGCAATGCGATAGAGGATCTGTCCGCGATTGTAAGCGGTCTTCCCGCTCCAACCTGCCTGCGCCTTACGCGCCGCAACGACCGCGTTCCGCAGATCTTTCCTCGAGCCACGACAAGCGTTCGCGAGCAACTCTCCTCCCTTGCCGTGCACGGCGTAATAACGGCCCGACTCCGTGCGAGGAAACTCGCCGTTGATGTAGAGCTTGTAGGTTTTCCGTACCGCGAGACGCGTACTCATGACAGCACCACATACGGAGCGAGGCCATGCAATCCGCCCTCGCGTCCGAATCCACTTTCCTTGAATCCGCCGAACGGACTCGTCGGATCGAATTTGTTGTACGTATTCGCCCAGACCACGCCCGCGCGCAGCTTCGACGCCATTTTCAGAATGCGCGAGCCCTTTTCCGTCCACACACCAGCACTCAAACCATAAGGCGTGTTATTCGCCTTCTCCAATGCTTCTTCCGGCGTACGGAACGTCAGCACGGATAACACCGGTCCGAAAATCTCTTCCTGTGCAATCCGCGAAGACTGCGAAACCCCGGTAAAGAACGTCGGCGCGAACCAGAATCCGCGGCTCGGTAATGCACAAGACGACTGCACCATTGCGGCGCCTTCTTCAACGCCACTGTCGACGAGCTCCTGAATCTTCTCGAGTTGTGCGCGCGAGTTAATGGCACCAACGTCAGTGTTTTTGTCGAGCGGATTTCCGACGCGCAGTGTTTGAATGCGCTCGCCGAGTTTGCGAATAATCGGCTCCAGGACCGATTCCTGAACGAATAATCGCGAGCCCGCGCAACAAACGTGGCCCTGATTGAAGTAAATGCCGTTAATGATTCCCTCGACTGCCTGATCGAGCGGAGCGTCCTCGAACACAATATTCGGCGCTTTACCGCCTAATTCGAGGGTTAATTTCTTTTTCGTTCCCGCGAGTGCGCGTTGAATGCGCTTACCGACTTCCGTCGATCCCGTAAACGCAATCTTATCGACGTCATTGTGCGACACGAGTGCAGCGCCAGTCGCGCCGGCGCCTGTAATGATATTGACGACGCCCGGCGGTAATTCGGCTTCCTGAATGATTTCCGCGAGCAGCATCGCCGTCAGTGGCGTCGTTTCGGCGGGCTTCAATACGACCGTGTTTCCCGCCGCCAGTGCAGGAGCGAGTTTCCACGCCGCCATGAGCAGCGGGAAGTTCCACGGAATCACCTGCCCTGCAACTCCTACCGGACTCACAGTGCGATTCGGAAATGCGTATTCGAGTTTGTCGGCCCAGCCGGCGTAATAAAAGAAATGCGCGGCCGCGAGCGGGATATCGATGTCGCGCGATTCTTTGATCGGCTTCCCGCCGTCCATCGTTTCGACCACGGCCAGTGCGCGCGCTTTCTCCTGAATCAATCGCGCAATGCGATAGATGTACTTCGCGCGTTCGCTCGGCGAAATCTTGCGCCACGATTTTTCATACGCGCGCCGCGCCTCCTTGACCGCGCGATCCACGTCGGTCGCATCGGCATCGGCCACTTCGCTAAGGCGTTCTTCTGTCGCCGGATTAATCGTCTCGAACCATTTCTTCGAATGCGGTTCGACGAATTTCCCGCCGATGAAGAGGTTGTAGCGCGACGCAATCTTGAAGTGATCCGTTGCCTCCAGTGAAGGAGCGTACTCCCACACGACGGAAGAGGATGCGGGCCCGGGCGTCAGCCGGTCACGAGTCTCGAGCTCTGTAGTCCTGGTCATTCTCTAATCCTCGCGTTAGTCGATCGTGAAGTAATCGGCCGACTGGTACGCGCCGGTTTTCTCTTTACGCAATTGCATGAGGATGTCATTGAGGAGCGATGAGGCGCCGAGGCGGAACATGTCGGGGTTCATCCACTCGCCGCCTAACGTTTCGTACAACACGACGAGATAAGCCAGCGCAAGCTTCGCATTCGCAATCCCGCCCGCGGGTTTCATTCCGATCTTCTTACCGGTGGCCTGATGAAAATCGCGAATCGCTTCGAGCATGACCAGGGTATTGGTCAACGTGGCATTCGTTCCGACTTTACCCGTCGAGGTTTTGATGAAATCGGCGCCTGCATACATCGCAATGAGCGATGCCTTGCGAATCTGGTCGTAATTCGCGAGCTCGCCCACTTCGAGAATGACCTTCAGGTGCGCGGGACCGCAGGCTTCTTTGACTTCGGCGATTTCGTCGAAGACCTTCTGATAATTGCCACTGAGGAATGCGCCGCGATCGATGACCATGTCGATTTCGTCGGCACCCGCGGCGACGGTTTCGCGCGTCTCCTGAACTTTGATCGCGGTAAACGTTTGGCCGCTCGGAAATCCGGTCGCGACGGCCGCGGTGGCGACACCGCTGCCGCGCAATGCTTTCTTCACGAACGGAACCATTGTGGGATAAACGCAGACGGCGCCGACGTGAGGAATGGTCGGATCGGAAGGATCGGGCCGCATGGCCTTCTGACAAAGCGCCTGCACTTTGCCGCGCGTGTCTTTTCCTTCGAGTGTGGTGAGGTCGATCATGCTGATCGCCAGATGGAGTCCCCACACTTTCGATTCTTTCTTGAGCGATCGCTTGGCCAGCGATGCCGCGCGCTCTTCCGCGGCGACGGCATCAACGCCGTGCGCGAGCTCGAGTGCGTCGCCGAGGCTGCGGCGCAGAAGCGCGGGCGGGTACGCCGGCGTCTGCGCAACGAGGGATTCGGATGTTGTCTGCGCCATGGGCCCGAAACATAACACGGCCGGCACGGCCGGCAGCGCTTTTTGGCCAAGCCTCGGGCTCGCTGTACTACGTTGGCCACATCGTGACTAGATGGCGTAAACCCCGGCACGGCCGGCAGCGCTTTTTGGCCAGGCCTCGGGCTCGGTGTACTACGTTGGCCGCATCACGACTAGATGGCGTAAACCCCGGCACGGCCGGCGGCGCTTTTTGGCCAGGCCTCGGGCTCGCTGTACTACGTTGGCCGCATCGCGACTAGATGGCGTAAACCGCGGCACGGCCGACAGCGTTTTTGGCCAGGCCTCGATGCGGCGCTTTTAGGTAAGGCCAGCGCGTTTGCGGGCCAGTGTGGCCCGCAAGCGCTGCTAGAGAGGTCTTATTGTCCGGACGCGCGGCGTCGCGCATTGCCAAAGATCAGCGGCTTCCAGTTCGAGTTGGCCGCGTCCCACACCCACAGATCGGCGCGGAAGAATCCGCCGCTGTAGCCAGCGAGAAGGATCAGTTCCTTGCGCACCGGATCCCACGCCATCGCTCCGTTCTCACGGACGTCCGGACGGACGGCAGGATTGAGCTGCGTCCAGGTGGAACCGTTCCACTCCCACGTGTCGTTGTCATAGAACTGACGCTTGGTGGAGTTGTCGGCCGCGAGCTCGGCGCGCAATCCGCCGAAGAGCAGGACTTTGTTGGTTTCGGGATTGACGGCGAACTGCGCTCCAAGGCGCGGGCCCGGCGTGGTCGCCGGAGTGAGCTTCGTCCAGCCATTGCCGTCGAACGACCACATGTCGTCGTAGCGCGAGACTTTCGTGTCGAGATTCGGACGGCCCACACCGCCGTAAACCACGACCTTCTTTACGACGGGATCGAACCACATCGACGCATTACTGCGGTGCGGCGGACGCGTGTTCTTGACCTCGGCCCATTTCGTGCCGTCCCACGTCCACGTGTCCTGACGATAGTTGCCGGACGCGTCGTCATAGCCGCCGAACAGCACGGTCTTCTTCAACGTCGCGTCGTACGCGAGCGAGAAGAATCGACGTGAGTTCGGTTCCGGATTCTGATTGACGAATGACTTCCACGTCGCGCCATCCCACTCATACAACTCGGAGCCGTAGCACGAGAGAATCCAGCGCGAGCGATTCGAGTCGAAGGTCGCCTGCGGCGTCACGCAGCTCGCGGTCGGCGAGCCCGTGCCTTCGACGAGGATCGGATGCCACTGACCGTTGCCGGCGTAGCGCCAGAAATCACCGTTGTAGCCGCTGCTGTATTCGTTGAGGCCACCGTAGAGCCAGATTTCGCCGGTCGTCGGATCGGTGGTGCTCATGCCCGCGAGCGAGCGCGGACGCGGACGGTACGTGATGAGATTGAAGCCCCACAGGCCATTCGCATACGTCTGCACCGTGGAGCGCGGCGTGGTCGTGCCGAAGGTAACGCCGCCGAACATCGTGATGCGACTGGTCAACTGGTCGTAGTAGAACGCCGTACCGGTGGCGCGATCGACCGTCGTCGTCGTGACCTTCACCCAGTTACTGCCATTCCACTCCCACACTTCATCGGCCGCTGGCGTATCCGAGATGCAGATGCCGCCGAGGAACGCGATCTTCTGCACGTGTGACTGATAGGCCATCGCGCCTTCATTCGTGCAGGTCGGGAGTTTTTCCGGAGCGGGGCTCGGTGCGGCCCATGCGCTGGTTTCCGGGTTTTGGATGTACATCACCGGCGCGGAGCTTTCGTTGACGCCGACGAGCAGCATCTGCTTGCGCGACGGGTCGTACTCCATGATCGGCTTCGCGACCTTCGGACCGCTCGACGTCACGCCAAGCTGATGCCAGCTCGTGCCGTCGAACTCCCAGGTGTCGAAGAGATTTTCGTTGGTCTTGTTGTCGGCCGCGTAGCCGATGCCGCCGAAGAGCACGACGACGTCGCGATCGCTGTCATACGCCATCCCCGCGGAATAGCGCGCGGCTGGTGATGCTCCCACCTCGAGTTTTGTCCACTCGCCGTTCTGCCAGGCCCACGTGTCGTTGTGGAACACAGGCAACCCGGTGGTGACCTCGGGATCGGTGAAGCCGCCGAAGAGAATCACGCGGCCACGCTTCGAGTCATACACCATCGAATGCGCGCTGCGCCCCTCGGGATGCACGGCCGGGAATCGCTGCGACCAGCGAGATCCCTGCAGCAGCCATGTCTCATCGATCGAGTGCGCGACACCAGTTGCGGTGTCGACCGTACCGCGACCGCCGAACAGCACCGCTTCGCCCATGGCCGCATCGAAGACCATACGCGAGAGATGCCGCGGAGACGGGTTGTTTGCGTAGGCGGAGACCGCCACGCTGAGGAAAAGTACAACGACCTGAAACACTCGTTTCGGCGTGAGAACGCTCATCCGTGAAGGTGCCTCGTACGCAGATTAAGTATTGATACTCCGCGAGTTGCGCGCGCGGGCCGGTTTTTGGCGACGATTCGAACCGCCCCCTGTGAGGGTAAATTCCGGACGTGCGTGCTGGTGGTGAGACGATCCACGAAGGAAAAGGAAACGAGCGTTGATGCGCAACGCGAAAAATGCGGCGACTGGCGTCGCCGCACTCGGGATTACTCGGGCCGCGGATGCACTCCATACTGCTCGGCGATGCCGACGAGTTTCTGTTCGACATCGTCATTGCTGCCGGTGCCAATCGACTCGCGAATGCGGTCGAGCTCGGCCATCTCCGGCGCCTCGAGCGCGAATCCGTGCGATTCCAACGCGTCCTGCGGACTGTCGATCAATCGCTTGCGAAACTCAGGATGCTCGATCGCCCGGCGCACGATCGCGCCGATCATCTCATTGCGCATATGTCCTCCGCTGATCCGAAGGAGCAAGACACAGGCCGGATGATCACGATCTCCAGCGAACCGTGACGAGTGTTTCGCGCAGCGCCAGCGGACCCGCCGCCGCACGCGCACGATGCAGCGTGTGCTCGGCCGTGACATCGACGTTCATCGGCAATCCGATGCGCACGCCGCCATCGAATTTCGACCAGTCCCACCACAAACTCGCGGCGGGAAACTGTCGTGGAACATCGCCGGTGTCAGGACTGAATCGATTGTCGATTTCGCTCCAGCGCACCGCGGGCTGAATCGAGCGAATGAATCCGAAGCGCCACGGCAGCCGATAGCCGATCTCGACTTCGCGTCCGTCGCGCTGCAATCCCGCGATGCTCTGCTTCGTGTATTGCGCGATCAACGTCGCCGCACGCCATTCGCCGTAAAACCGCGCACCGTACTCCTTCTTCGTGCGACCTTCGATGCGAAAGCCATCCGGTCCATTCGGCAGCGGCAGCGGACGATCGATGAGATCGAGATCGCCGCCATAGACGGTGCCGTATAACTCCGCGCGATCCGCAAGCGTGCGTCGGTAGTGAAACGCGATGACGTCGAAGCCTTTTGATTGATCGGCGCTCTGCCAGCGATACCCGAGTCCCTCGCCTAACTGCAAATGATTCGTTTTGAGGAACAGGTCTTCGGTTTCGGCGTTGTAGAAAATCGGGAAGCCGCTGTTGTACGTCGTCGGTTTGCCCGCGATCAGTTCATCGGTACCGTTGTCCCCCGCGAGCGCATTCGGATCGCGCATGAATAACGGATTGCCGTTCGCGACCTGCGCGCGCCAGTACAAACTGCGGCCAACGGTTCCGCCAACCTGCACCTGCACGTCTTCGAAGCGATTGAACGACGTCGCCGCGAGTCCGTAGCTTTCGAGCAGACGCACCGGCTGGCGCTCCATCTTCGTGAACTTGCCGGCTTGGGCGAAGAACGTCGTGCCTTCGGGTCGGTCGAGAAACTCGGGCTTCTCGCCGATGCGCACCCACAACTCGTCGACGTCGGCGATGCGATCGTCCGACGTCGGATTGCGACGATGCATCGCGTAGCCGTGCGCTTTCACACGAGCCTGAATCCAATCGCCGTACGTGAGATCGAGTTGCAGATCCGCGACATTGAGCTCGACGTGACTGCCGGGATCCGGCGTCTCGAGTTTTGCGCCGGCCGGGAACGGCCGGTTCACGACCGCGTGCTGGCTCCATCGGTAATCGCCGCGCAGTTCCGCTCGATATCCCCACGCCCACGTGTCCTGCTGTTGCGCAAACAGAGGAAGACACACCGCGAGCACACACGCACACGCCGCAACCTTAAATCGCATGTGAAGCAGTCTAATCCGCTTTGCGCAGCAGCGTACCCGGCCGTTCGCGATCCAAACGTCTTTCCCTGCGCCGCACGAACGCTTCTTCGAACGCGACCTGCACGATCGCGGCAACCGGCACGGCGAGAATCGCGCCGATGACGCCGAGGAGTGAGGCGCCGATCATGAACGCGATAAACACGGCCAGAGGTGAGATCGCGACTTTGCGCGACATCACGCGCGGCACGATGAACAGGTTCTCGACTTTCTGCAGCAAAATCGCAAACGCGAGCACGGACCAGAATTGCCAGCGCGAGTGCAACAACGCGATCGCCAGCGCGGGCACGGCGCCGAGCGTTGGCCCGATGACCGGAACTAACTCACCTACCGCCGCGATGATCGCAAGCGGCAATGCGTACGGAATGCGCAGCGCCACGAGTCCGACGAACGTGGAGATGCCGATGATCGCGGAGAGCAGCAGTTGTCCTGACAACCATGAGCTCATGCGCTTGCCCATCCGCGTGAGTGTCCGTCGCCGCTTTCCTCGCACCTGGGGCGGATAGATCAGCAGCACGAGATTGCGCAGCCGCTCCGCATCGATGAGCATGTACGCGACCATGAACAGCACCGCGATCATCGAGGCGAACGCCGCGGCGGCGTTGCGCATGTACATGAACACGCGCGAGCGCGGGAGTTCGACGCCGCCCGCGAGCTCTTCGCGAATCACGCCGACCGGCACGTATTTCTCCATCGGCTTCAGCACGTTTTGTTCGAGCAACTCCGGCAATCGATGTCCGAGCTCGCGCGTGTCGGCGATGAATCGCGGCACGACGAGTAACGCGACCACGAGCACCGCGATGAGAAACGGCAGATAGACGATCATCACCGCCGCACCGCGCGACAGCTTTCGCCGAAACGCGTAACGCCAGCGTATGCGCACCGCGCGCACGGTCGGCGAGATGCCGGCCGCGATCACGGCAGCGATGAACACGAGCAGCAGCACGCCGCGCGCAAACCACACCAGCGCGCCCGCGGCGATGATGCCGAGGACGATCAGCACTTTCGCGGTGAAGAGTTCGAGCTCGCTGCGCCCGCCGTTCGGACTCGGAAATCGGGACACGTTCATGCTCGCAGGTACTGCGCAATCGCCGCTTCGATGTCTTTGCGCGGCCGCGCTCCGACGAGCCGTCCGCGCTCGGCCCCATCGCGGAAGAACACCAGCAGCGGAATGCTCTGCGCACCGAACGAGCTCGCGGTGCGCGGATTCTCATCGACGTTCAGCTTCGCGATGCGCACGTCATTGCGCGATGCGGCGATCGCGTCGAGCACCGGCTCCATCATTCGGCACGGACCGCACCACGCGGCCCAGAAATCGACGACGTACGAACCCTTGCCGATCGACTCGCGAAAGTTCGCGTCGGTGAGCTTCACGATCGCTGCGCCGGTCGCAGTCAGCGGCTGCTTGCACGCGCCGCACACGATCGTCTTCCCCGCGGCAGCGGCCGGAGCACGATTCAGTTTCCCGCAGTGCGGGCAACGGATCAGGCCATCGTCCATCGCCTGCGGTCGGTTGCGGATTGGTTGCCAGCACCCGCGCGACGAATCATTTACATGTCAAACAATTTGCTTGACATGTAAAACAATCGATCCTACATTGCGCGGCATGGCGATCGCCGAGGACATCAAACAGACTCGCCCGTTCCGCTCCAAATCGCAGGAACTGGCAGTCGCGCTGCTGCGTACCGCGAACGTCCTGCGCCGCAGGTTCGAGGCGTTGACGCGTTCCGAGGATTTGACCTTGCAGCAGTACAACGTCCTGAGGATTCTGCGAGGCGCGCGAAACCCTCTGCCGACGATGGAAATCGCCGAGCGCCTCGTCGAAGACGCGCCGGGCATCACCCGCCTCGTGAATGTGCTCGACGATCGCGGCCTTTTGCGCCGCGAGCAATGGGCCGGCGACCGCCGCCAGACGCTCTGTCAGCTCACGCCCGCGGGAACGAAGCTGCTCGCGAAACTCGACCGTGCGATGGACGAGCTCGACGATCGCACCGGCGCCGGCATGTCCAATCACGATCTCGACGCGCTCTTGCGCATGCTCGGCAAGGTTCGCGACGCCGTCATGAGCGAGCCCGAATCCAAACCCGGAAAGAGGTGAACTCCCGCAATCCACTGACGCCAGACGCATCACACATATTTTACGTGTCAAACAAAATCACTCGTTACGACCTCGTCACATCTACGAACTGATCCGTAAGCATCTCGTAAGCAGCGAAAGGAAAACTCCCCATGCCGACGACACAAACGTCCAGTGCTCTTTCCCTCTCGGTTCAGCAACTCAATCGCATGATCGAACAACGACAGATTCTCGAAGCCTTCGACCGCTACTACGCGCCGGACGTGGTCATGGTCGAGGCGGGCGGCGTGCCGATGACCGGCTACGACGCCAATCGCTCGCGTGAGACCGCATTCGTCGGCGGGCTCACAAAGTGGAACGCACGACTCCACTCCAGCGCCGTCGACGAAATCACCGGAACCGCTCTCAATCAATGGACGATCGAGTTCGATCACGAACAATACGGCGCCGCAACGCTCGTGCAGGTCGCGGTGCAGCAGTGGCGCGACGGACGGATCGTCCACGAATCCTTTTACAAGTTGTGAGGTAACGCATGAAACGCATCGCCATCGGACTGGTCGTCCTGCTCTTCGCCGCCGGAAGCGCGGCAGCGAAGAATCTCTACATTCCCGTCGCGGGCTCCGCGCCTGGCGCAAACGGAACGCGCTTTCGCACCGACGTGCGGATCTTCAATCCGTCGTCGACGCAGAGCATCGGGATCTCGATCCACTTCCTTCCGCAGGACATGGATGGCTCGAACATCTCCGGCCGCATCGTCTATATCGAACCGCGGCAGGTGGCGGTGCTGAATGACATCGTTGCGAACTTCCTGCAGTGGCCGGTGCCGGCGATCGGCGCGATTCGACTCGACAGCGATACCGATCGCAGCTACGAGTTCACCGCGGAATCGCGCACGTACACGGACTCGCCGAATGCCTCCGCGCCCGGCACGTACGGCCAGTACATTCCCGCGCTCGATCCCGACAAAGACGCGGTCAAGACCGGCATCGTCACGCACGTGATGAGCACCGCCGCGTTCCGCACGAACGCGGGCGTGATGAATGCGAATCGCGAATCGGTCGGCGTGCGCGTGAAAGTCATGACCGTGCAAGGCACCGTCGCGGCGGAGAGTCCGATGATCAGCGTGCCGGCGATGTCGATGACGCTGCAGTCGCTCGCGCAACTCACCGGGCTCAACTCGGAGCTGACGGATGGCTATCTCGTCATCGAGTCGACGCATCCGGTGTTCCCGTTCGCGTCCGTGCTCGACAATCAATCGAACGACTCGATCTTCGTGCCGGGCACCGCGGATCTCACGGAGCTCTTTCAATGAAACGACTGCTGTTGCTCTCTCTCGTTCTCTTCTCGAGTGCATCGGCGTTCGCCGGTGAAGTGCTCATCCCTGCCGTCTATCGCGGTAGCGGCGCGCTCGGCACGATCTGGCGCACCGAGATCGTCGTCACGAATCTCACGATCGAACCGCAGCTCGAACCGGTCCCGGTGACGATCACGTTTCACGGCGACGGCGGCGTGACGAAGTCTGTGTCGATGCCGTTGTCGCGCCGCGAAGTCATCGCGGTGCCGGATGCGGTGCGCGCATGGTTCGACGTCGAGAATGGCGGCGGCATCGTGCGCGTCACGTGGGACAACACGATCGCGCGCATCGCGGCACGTGCGCGCATCTACAACGTTGGCGCAAGCGGTGAGTACGGGCAAAGCGTGCCGGGCATCGACACGAATCGTCTGCTCTCCGATCAATACATGGCGGGCATCACCGGCGTCGATGGCAATCGCACGAACATCGGCATCTCGAATCCGACAAATCAGGACACGATCGCGTGGATCGAGTTGATCGATACCGCCGGCAATTCCCGCGGCGAGTTCGCCGTCAGCCTCGGGCCGCGCTCGTATCGCCAGTTCAACGACATCTTCAGCCACTTCAACACCGGTCCGCTCAACGCGGCGATGGTGCGCGTGATCTCACAGAACACGATCATCTATGCGTACGCGTCGATCGTGCGCAATGACTCCGGCGACGCGACGTTCGTCCCCGGGCAATAAGTTGCATTGATTTCCATACAATGCCGGCATGATCCGGACGGCATGGCCGCACGATCTGCCTGCATTGCGCGCGCTCTTCGCGCGCGCAAACGACGCGCCGTATGACCTCGCGGCCGTGGCCGAAGAGAAATGCTTCGGCCACGGCTACATGGGTGCGCCGCACGTGCGCATCTACGGCGAGATGGAAGGCGCGATCGTCACGTGCGGACGCTACGTGCGTATCCTGATCGTCGATCGCGACGCACGACGCAAAGGCATCGCGACGGCACTGTTGGCTGAAGCCGAATCGACCGGCGCACACGTCATCGCCGCGGAGCCCGGCAACTACTTCACACCGGGCACGCCGATGAGCAACGACGAAGCGCGCACGTTCTTTCACGCACGCGGCTACATCGAGACGCGCTGGACGTACAACCTCGACGCCGATCTCACGTCGCTCCCCTCGCCCACGAACGATGTGCGGCGACCCTCGCACGAGGAAAGCGATCGAGTGCTGGCGTTCGTCGAGCGTGAGTTCGGCGCGATCTGGCGATTCGAAGCGGCGAAAGCATTCGAGCGCGACGTGCCGGTCGCGGTGATCAGCGAAGAGAACGAGGAGATCACCGGCTTCGCCGTACACGACGTCAACAACCGCGGCCTCGGCTTCTTCGGCCCGACCGGCGTCGCGAAGTCGATGCGCGGACGCGGCATCGGCGGCGCGCTGCTCATCGCATCGCTGAACGACATGCGCCGTCTCGGCTTCACCCGCGCCGTAATTCCCTGGACCGACGCGCTTGCGTTCTACAAAAAAGTTGTCGATGCGGAGCCCGCACATCGATTCGTGACGTTTGCGAAGGAGTTGTGAATTGGTAGTCGGGAGTCGGGTGTGGGGGGGGGGGGGGGAACCCCCCCGCCACAACACCCGCTCTGGGGGGGGGGGGGTGTGCCCGCCCACCCCGACCCCACCTCCC
>JBQCJC010000203.1:0-13455 GCA_051953135.1 Thermoanaerobaculia bacterium
CGACCGCACGCGCGGGCGCGCGTCTCGCGCAGTTGCCGAAACATTCGATCTCTCTGTGGAACAAGGTCGATCTCTCACAAACCTGGGGCCTCGGACTCGGCATCGTTCATCGCGACGAGATCTTCACCTCGACGGACAACACCGTCACACTGCCGGCCTTCACACGAGTCGACGCCGCCGTCTTCTACAGCTTCGGCCCGCATCTGCGCGCCCAGCTCAATGTCGAAAACCTCCTCGACACGACGTACTACGCATCCGCGCACAGCAACACGAACATCTCGCCGGGCGCGCCGCGCACCGTGCAAATGAGCTGGACCACTCGGTTCTAACGCGGTTCTAACGCCGTTTTTTACGAGACTCGCGGTTCGCGATCGTGCGAGCCGCGAGTCTTTGTCTGTAAACGTTATCCCGGTCACAGACGACGCACCTTAGCGGACGCATCTTTCCGGCCATGGTGAATGTGAGCGTTCGTCGTGCGGTCCTTTGTTTGTCGTTGTTCTCCGGCATCGCGTGCCATAAACCCGCATCGCCGGAAACGCCAATCGCGAAATCGAGTCCCGCACATTACAAAGCGTTAACGACGTTTCCGGAGTTAGGACCGCCGCGGATTGTGGAGAGAGGCGTGACCGTGCGTCGTGTGGCGTTACCGCATGGCCAGCACACAGACGCGATCTGGATTTACCTTCCAACCGAACGTTCCGCGAAACCACTGCCGTCTGTCTTCATTGCGCAAGCCGGCGTACCGCCGTTCATCGGCAATGGATTCGGAGATGCATTAGAACGTGAGCGACATCCCGAGCATTTGCCGTATGTGCATGCCGGCTACGCCGTAATCGCCTACGATCTCGATGGTCAATTGCGCGATCGCGACAATGCGACGTACGAAGAAGTCGAAGCCGCGGCGAAGGCATTCAAGGACGCGGATGCGGGGATGCTCAATGCGCGGCATGCAATCGATTACGTCGTAAGAATGCTTCCGGAGATCGACGCCAATCGTCTGTACAGCGCCGGACATAGTTCCGCCGGACGCATCGCGTTGTTACTCGCGTCCAGCGATCCGCGCATTCGCGGCTGCGTCGCTTATGCACCGGTAACCGATGCCGAGCGGCGGGCGGACACAATCGCCGCGGAGCCGACGCGTTATCTCGAATCGCGCATTGGTGGCTTTCGCGAGTTTCTGCGCGACACGTCACCGGCGCATCGCGCCGATCGTCTGCATTGTCCGGTCTTCGTGTATCACTCCAATGACGACAGCCTGATTCCAGTCGACGACGCCGTGCAATTCGTCGATGCATTGAAGAAAGCCGGCGTCAACGTCACGTTCGTGCGCGGAACCAGTGGCGATCATTACGACTCGATGATCGACGAAGGACTGCCTAAAGGAATCGCGTGGCTGAACGAAATCAGCGGTTTAAAGTCAACTAAGTGACTTTCCGTAAAGAAGCAGGTAGGGAATTGTGCTTCGGCATCACTCCTTCTAAAGGAGACAAGATGCGTAAGTTTGTGATTTTGGCCGTTTTGACGCTGATCGGTTGCGCGAACGCGTTCGCCATCGTTCCGCATGCCGAGAGCGTGTCTGGCGAGGTCGTGATTCGCAGCGTTGGCCCGCGGCACATTGTGGTTTTTGTCGACTCGCGGCAAGGCGGCCGCAGCGGCCTCATCGACCAATGGTTCATCCTAGAATCGCCCGAACCGATCGACGAAACACTGTCGATGCGCTTCGCCGGCGCGAATCTCGTCCACTATCCCGGGAACCTGCGCATCTCCATCGCGCGAGAACAGAAACTCTTCGAGTTCGTCGTGCCCGACTACGATGAAGGGCGCCCGATGCCAAACGGATTCTCGGTAACGCGCTACACCGGCATTGGCCTGAGCCACGTCGTCCACGACAGTCCGGATCGCATGGACTCCATCCAGGGTGTAGCAGGTCGTTGCGCAGACGGTACGAATTGTCCCCCCGATCTCGACTGGTATGTCGACGACGGCAGTGGCGGCGGCGGAACGTCGTGCGACAGCGGCGGTGCAGGCGCGAATCAATGCAGCGTCACCTCCGGTACCAGCAGTTGCAACGTGACGTGCAACAGCGGCTATTACGCGTGTTGTCAGGCGACGACGGGACTGCCGACCTGCAAGTGCGTTCGCGGCTGAGTGAACGTCACGGGCGAGGCCGTTAGGCGCGGCAGGTGGAACGGGGCGTTGCAACAGAGGTGTCGATCATCACTTCCACCAATGCGTCGCGATCCTAGCCTGTAGCCGTGGATCCCCTGTACGCGCACCTGTTCCTGAATCACATTCCGGTGATCGGCGGGATCGGTGCATTGCTGCTGCTCGCGTGGGGGCTCTATCGCCGCAGTATCGATGTGACCTTCACAGCGCTCGCCGCGTACGTGATTGTCGGCAACGGCGGCATCGCGTCCTTCGCCACCGGCAGCTTCGCCACGGGGAAGATCCACGATCCCATCACGCAGCTCCTGATCGACCAGCACAGAGACGCCTCCATCGCTGCGCTGGTCGGTCTGGAAGCTGCGGCGGTGGTGGCGGCGTGCGGGTTATTCGTGTGGCGATCGACGCGGCGGTATCCGATGTTCGCCGCGGTCTCAACGCTGGTGCTCGGTCTCGCTGCCTCGGTGCTGATCATTCGCGCCGCGAGTCTCGGCGGGCCGATTGGACATCCATCCCTGCGCGCGACCACCGCGGTCCGTCGATGACGTGATGTGACGAGCGACGCATGGCGATGTATCAACAGCCACCGCTCGAACGTGAGGCACTCCCGACAATCAACCACGAAGGAGCTGTCATGACTCTCGTGCAGGAATCGGTACGCCCGACGTTCGCTCATCGAGTGTCTCTCCTCGGGACCGAGAACGCATTCAAGATCGCGCCCTGGATTCGTGAAGTCGAGCAAGCCGGACATCGCGTCATTCGCTGCAACATCGGCGAGCCCGATTTCCCGCTGCCCGAGCACATCGCGGAGGAAGTGAAACGCCGTATCGATGCGGGCGAAACGCATTACGTCGATCCGCAAGGCATCGAGCCGCTGCGCATCGCGATTGCGAAAACCGCGAGCGAGCGCCGCGGCATCGACATCACGCCCGATCGCGTCGTCGTGTTCCCCGGAGCGAAACCGCCGATCGGATTCGCGCAGCAGATTTACTGCGATCCCGGCGATCAGGTCATCTATCCGAGTCCCGGATTTCCGATCTACGAGTCCTTCACGCGATTCGTCGACGCCGTGCCGATGCCGCTGCATCTGCGCGAAGAAACCGGCTTCTCGCTCACCGCTGAAGATCTCGAGCCGCTGCTCACGCCGCGCACGAAACTCATCTATCTCAACTTCCCGTCGAATCCGACCGGCGGCGTTGCGACGCGCGAACAACTCGAAGGCATCGCGCAACTGATTCTCGACATGGCGCCGCCGGATGTGCGCATCTACTCCGACGAAGTCTACGAAGACATCCTCTTCGACGGGGCGAAACACGAATCGATCGCGTCGATCCCCGGCATGGCCGCGCGCACGATCATCGTCGGCGGCGTTTCGAAATCGTATGCATGGACGGGCGGTCGCGTGGGCTGGGCCATTCTGCCGACGGCCGAAGAAGCAGCGTTGTTCCGCACGTTCAACATCAACTACTTCTCGTGCGTGCCCGCGTACAACCAGTGGGGCGCGAAGGTTGCGCTCGAATCACCGGAGAGCGCGATTGCGATCGCGAAGATGAACGCCGAGTTTCAGCGCCGTCGTGATTTCGTCGTCGATTCGCTGAACGCGATTCCCGGCATTCGCTGCCAGAAGCCGCGCGGCGCGTTCTACGTCTTCCCGAACATCGGCGACGTCACGCGCGACGCGTCGCAATTTCAGCGGCGACTGCTCTTCACGCATCACGTCGCCACACTCGATCGCCGTTCGTTCGGCGTGATCGGCAGCGAAGGAAAACAGTACCTGCGCCTTTCCATCGCCACGTCGATGCGCGATCTCGAAGAAGCGATGCGGCGCATTCGCGTGTGCGCCGCGGAAGGAGCGTTTGAATGACCGCGAGCTTTGGTCCGCGCCGCGCGCTTTGGATCGATGTTGCGTCAGACGCAAACCCTCTCGATGCCGCGGAGTTGAAGGCATTCGAGACTCTCGACGTTGCGTATCGCTCGCTCTGCGCGATGCTCTACAACTACGCGCCGCTGTCCGGACATCCGGGCGGTTCGATCTCGTCGGGCCGCTTCGTCGCCTCACTTCTCTTCGACGCGATGACGTACGACCTCGGCGATCCGCATCGCGACGACAACGACGTGCTCTCGTACGCCGCGGGTCACAAGGCTCTCGGCATGTACGCGATGTGGGCGCTGCGCAACGAAATCGCGCGCATCGCTACGCCCGAAATGCTCGCGGCGAAGATCGAAGATCAACTGCGGCTCGAAGATCTTCTCGGATTTCGCCGCAATCCGACGACCGCGACGCCGTTGTTCGTTGCGAACAAAGCGAAAGCGCTCGACGGACATCCAACTCCCGCGACTCCGTTCGTGCGTTTATCGACCGGCGCATCCGGTGTCGGCATCGGTGCGTCGTTCGGACTCGCGCTCGCGATGAGCGACTGGTTCGGCATCGACAATGCGCCGCGCGTCCACATCGTCGAAGGCGAAGGCGGACTCACGCCGGGCCGCGTGGCCGAAGCACTCGCATTCGCGGCGACGGCATCGCTGAAGAACGCGATCGTGCACGTCGACTGGAATCAGTCCTCGATCGATTCCGATCGCGTGACCGCCGAGGGAGAACAGCGCGGCGATTACGTGCAGTGGGATCCGCGCGAGCTGTTCTATCTGCACGACTGGAATGTCCTCTACGTCGACGACGGAACGGATTTTCAGAAGATCATCGCGGCGCAGCGACGCGCACTCACGATCGAAAATCATCAGCCGACCGCGATCGTCTATCGCACGACGAAAGGCTGGCGTTACGGTATCGAAGGCCGCGGCTCGCATGGCGCGGGACACAAACTCTGTTCGCACGGCTTCTACAGCGCCCTCGAAGATGCGCAACTGCGCGATGCGATTCCGCAATGCGTCGGCGAGACGTTGTGCAGCGGCGGCACGAACGTCGCGATGGTCGAGCGCTGCTTCTTCGACGGCCTGCTCGCGCTGCGACGCTGGCTCGAAGAACGTCATGACGACGTGCGCGTGCTCGCGACGCGCATCATTCGCGCGAGCTCCGAGATGCCGGTACGCGTCGAGCCACAACACGCGCGCCCATCGCTCGGCGACGCGTACGCGCTCGCATCGATCGCGACGTTGCCGCACGAGCTGGAGCTCACGCCCGGTTCGTCGACAACGTTGCGTGGTCAGCTCGGCAGGACGATCGGATTCCTCAACAAATTCAGCGGCGGCGCGTTCTTCATCTCCGCCGCCGATCTCCTCGGATCGACGAGCATCAACGAAGCAGGGAAGGAGTTCGCGCAAGGCTTCTTCCACACGACCGCGAATGCAGATTCGCGCACGCTCTCGATCGGCGGCATCTGCGAAGACGCGATGAGCGCCGTGCTGAGCGGCATCGCGGCATACGGGAAACACATCGGCGTCGGTGCGTCGTACGGCGCATTCATCGCGCCGCTCGGACACATCGCGGCGCGATTGCACGCGATCGGCGACGGCGCGCGCGGCTCGCGTACGCCGATGATACTGATCTGCGGTCACGCGGGTTTGAAAACAGGCGAAGACGGACCGACGCACGCCGATCCGCAACCGTTGCAGTTGCTGCAGGAAAACTTTCCACCCGGCGCGATGATCACGCTCACGCCGTGGGATCCGAGCGAGATCTGGCCACTGATGACCGCGGCGCTTTCACGACGGCCGTCGGTGATCGCTCCGTTCGTCACGCGGCCGAACGAGAAGGTGCTGGATCGCGAATCGCTCGGACTCGCTCCCGCATCGGATGCATCGCAAGGCGTCTATCGCTTGCGCAAAGCGCGTTCGAGCGACGGCGCGATCGTGTTGCAGGAATCGGGTGTGACGTACGCGTTTCTCACCGAAACGCTGCCGCTGCTCACGCGTGCGGGCATCGATCTCGACGTCTGGTACGTCGCGAGCGCGGAGCTGTTCGATGCGTTACCCGCGGAGGAGCGCGAATGGATTTATCCGCAAAGCGCGGCGATGGAAGCGATCGGCATCACCGGCTTCACGTTGCCGACGATGTATCGCTGGATTCGCTCCGATGTCGGACGGTCGCTGACGATGCATCCGTACATGCACGGTCACTATCCCGGCAGCGGTTCCGGACCGTCCGTCATTCATGAAGCAGGGCTCGATGGAGAAGCGCAGTTCCGGAGGATTCTGAAGTACCTCGAGTCGCGCGTGCGGGCTTAGCGGTAGCGTTTGCGAAACTCCGATTGCGAGACCGCGGGGAACTCGCGCTCGAGTAGCGGCTTGTCGTTCCACGTGATGCGCTCGAGGATGCGTGCGAGCCAGAAGAGGTGCGTGCGTGGTTCGCTTGCATTGGCGTAGTACGTCGCGATGCGCTGCTCCGCGCGGTGAATGTCGCTGTCATCGGCGCGATTGAGCTGTTGCTGTTGCGCGTTGTACGAGCGTTGTGAGTCGCGATCTTTGTCGAGCTTCAATTCGTTCTCGACGAACGAAAGCTCGCCGGTGAGCTTTCCTTCGATCGCGAGCTCCGCGCGAACGCGCGCGTACAACATGAAGCCGAATGTCAGGACGAGCAGCAGCGCGACGCGCGCGATTTTTCCTTTCGTCAACTCGCCATGACGCCGCTTCCAAATCGCGACGATCACGACGGCGATCGCGTAGATCAGAGCGAGACGCAGATGCTGCATGGCGTTCTCGAAATCATCGTTGTGCCAGGCAACGATGCGCCGGTAACGGTCCGGCGTTTTGGCGCTGTACTCATCGACGAGTTGTTCCTTGAACGCGCGGATCTCCCATACCTCGAGCGATGGATTCGACGCGTACACGGCGATGCGCGCTAGCCGCTCCACCGGTTTGTTCTCTCTCCAGAAATCGTCTTCCGAATAGGAGAGCCGCAGGACCGGAAGATTGCCGGCGAGCGTCACCACGTCCTGCATCAGCGTGAGATAGATCAATCCTCCGATGATCAGCAGTAACGGCAGCTTCTTCCAAAGCTCGAATTCTTCGAGCAGGCCTTTCGATTTTTTGTAGCCGTCGGACTGCGTCCACCGCGCGAGGCGATCGCGCAGTCCCAGCTGCAGTCCCGCGATCCATCGAATGCCGATGAAAAACAGCACGTGCGCGTAGAGCACCGGCGCAATGTTTCGCCAGAACTGCGCGATGCCGTTGTAGACGCTGTTGATGTCCACGCTGCCCTCCGCTTCGGAGTGACAGCGCGCGCGAAAGTGCTACGCGCTCAGTGCACGCAACTGCATTCTTCGCCCTTCAACGCTTCGCGTCCTTCGTTGCCGATGATCGGCACCATCACCAGTGCGGCGATGGGATCGGCCCACCACCAGCCGAATGCGGCGTTGAGCGCGAGGCCGCCGAGGAGAATGGCCGACAGGTACATGCACAGATCGGTCTGTTTCGCCTCGGCCAGCATCGCGCGTGATTGAATCGCAGTGGCCACGCGACGCTTTTCTCGCGCGAGCAGCGGCATCACGATGACCGACAGCGCCGCGACGATCATGCCCGGCACGCTCGTCTCCGGGGCTTCGCGCAACGCGAGTGCTTTGATCGAATCGAATGCGACGTACAGCGCGAGGAGGATGAAGCTCACGCCGACGAGTTGCAGCGCGCGTTTCTCCGCGCGCACGCCCGCGTGCAATCGCCACACGAGCAGCGCGGAGGCAAGAACTTCGATGCCGCTGTCGATACCGAAGCCGACGAGTGCGATCGAGCTTGCGAGCACGCCCGCACCGACGGAGACGATACCTTCGAGCAGGTTGTACGCGACCGTCGCGTACTCGAGCATCTTGCCGCGGCGCACGAGTGCCGTCGTGTCGATCGCGGTCATCGTCGTTCCTCGAACATGCGACGACCCGCGCTGATCGCTTCGATCGGCAACGTTACCGGCTCGCCGATCTTCAGCGCTTCGAGATAGACCTGCGCGCACGACTCCATCGTGATCGCGACGTGCATTGCTTTCTGCAGCGAGCGTCCGATGCAGACGTTGCCGTGATTGGCGAGCATGGCGCCGCTGCGATCGCCGAGGGCGCGGACGACGTGAGTGCCGACAGCGTCGGTGCCGGTGAACGCGTACTCTGCGACTTCCACCGTCCCGCCGAAGTAAATCATCATCTCGTCGATGATCGGCGGCAGCGGTTTACGCAGCACGGACAGTGCGGTGACGTACGGCGCATGCGTATGCACCACGCCCTGCACGTCGGGCATCGAACGATAAATCGAGAGATGCATCGGCAACTCGTACGACGGCTTGTGCAGTGAGTCGACCGCGTTGCCGCTCGCGAGATCGACGATCACGATCTCCTCTTCCTGCAGCGTTTCGTATGGAATCGACGACGGCGTGATGGCGATGTGTTGCGCGCCGGCGCGGCAACTCACGTTGCCCGCGGATGCGACGACGAGATTCGCCTCCCACATTTTTCTCGCGTACACCCAGACGTCGTGACGAGCTTCTTCGAACATGCGCGGCGAGACTAGCACGCAACTTTTTTGAGTGCGGTGGCGTCAGTCACCGCTTTCGAAAGCGGCGACTCCGCCGCCGCACTCCATAATCCGTCCTCATGAATCTTCTCCACCTCTTCGACCTCTCGCTCCTCGCGCGCGCGAACGAGCCCGCGCTCGAGTGGGAAGGGACGACGTACACCTTCGGCGACATCGAGCGTCGCAGCAATCGCACCGCGCATGCGCTGCGTGCGCGCGGGTTCGAGAAGGGCGATCGGCTCTGCGTCTATCTCGCGAATCGCATCGAGTTGATTGATCTCTACCTCGCGTGCGTGAAGCTCGGCGTGATCTTCGTGCCGGTGAACATCCTCTATCGCGAGCGCGAGATCGCGCACATTCGCGGCGATGCGGAGCCGCGCGAGTTCCTCGATGCGCCGATCGAGCTGAGCGATGACGAGTCGCGGCCTCTCGTCCAACTCGATGGCGACACGCCCGCGGCGATCATCTACACATCGGGAACGACCGGCGCGTCGAAAGGCGCGGTGCTCACGCACAACAACTTCGCGGCGAACGCGGTGAACCTCACGACGTGCTGGCAGATCACGGATCGCGATCGCCTGCTGCTCGCGCTGCCGCTCTTTCACATTCATGCGTTGGGCAACGGCCTGCACACGTGGCTCGTGAGCGGCTGTCGCATGCGGTTGCTCGAGCGCTTCGATCATCGCATCGCCGTGAACGAGTTTCTCGACTTCGAGCCGACGCTGTTCTTCGGCGTGCCGACGATGTACGTGCGCCTGCTCGAAACCGAGCCGGTCGTTGCGAAGCAGCTCGGCGCGACGATGCGCTTGTTTGTCTCCGGATCCGCGCCGCTGCCCGCGCACGTGCTCGAACAATTTCGCGCGCTCTTCGGCCACACGATTCTCGAGCGCTACGGCATGACCGAAACGTTCATGAACATCAGCAACCCGTACGTCGGCGAGCGTCGGGCGGGCACGGTTGGATTTCCGTTGCCGGGCGTGAGCGCGCGCATTGAGAACAGCGAGTTGCTGATCAAAGGTCCGAACGTGTTCGCGGGATACTGGCGTCGTGCGGATGCGACGACCGCGGCATTCACGAACGATGGGTTCTTTCGCACCGGCGACATCGCGCAAGTCTCCGACGATGGCTACTACACGTTGTTAGGCCGCAAGTCCGATCTCATCATCTCCGGCGGCTTCAACATCTATCCGCGCGAGATCGAAGAGTTGCTGATGGAGCAGCCGGGCGTGCTGGAAGCGGCGGTGGTGGGATGGAACGATCCGATTCGCGGCGAGGTGCCGGTGGCATTTCTCGTCGGCGAGTTCGATGCGGCGCAACTCGAGGTGGCGTGTCGTGAGCAACTCGCGTCGTTCAAAGTGCCGCGCCGTTTCGAACGCGTGAATTCGATTCCGCGCACGGCATTGGGCAAGGTGCAAAAGCATTTGCTCAAGTAGAGTTGGTCGATGATGCGATTGGTGCTCGCGCTGTTCCTCGCGTTGCCGCTGTTCGCGGCGCCGCTGCGGGTGCACGTGAACGTTGCCTTGTGCGACAACGCATCGCAGGGCATCGTGCCGGTGCCCGCGGCGATCGGCGACGGCAATGATCCGCGCACGAATCTGTACTGGGGCGCGTCGTATGGATTGAAGACGTGGCTGAAGCGCGACGGGTGGTCGGTGACGAAGGCGAAGATCACGAATCCGGCGGTGCTGGAGCGGATCGTCGCGAAGAAGACGATCGATGGTCGTGAAGTCGAGATCGTTGCGGATGCGTGGCGAGGCTCGCGCATTCGCGATGCGATCACCGCGTTTCTCGAAGAAGCGTCGTATGGCGGTTCGGACGTCATCGCGTACATCGGTCACGACGGACTGATGGAGTTCGATGTTTCCCCACGTGTGGGGAACGCGAAGTCCAAACCGAGATCGATCGTGCTGGCATGCGCGAGCCTGCAGTACTACGGCGAGCACCTGCGTCGCGCCGGATCGCAGCCGCTGTTGCTCACGACCGGATTGATGGCGCCGGAGGCGTACACACTGACGGCGGCAATCGATGCGCACGTGCGCGGCCGCGACGTGCGCGAGGCCGCGGCGCAGGCGTACAACAAGTATCAGAAGTGTGGGTTGAACGCGGCGCGGAGACTGTTCGGAGCGCCGACGTCATCGTCGGCTGGAACGGCGACGTCACGTCGCCGTTGCTTGACGGCGGCGACGACGCCGCCGGGCCAGCCGGCGAAGACGCCAGCGCTCCGCTACGTAACCGCTTATGCCGCGACCTCGTTTCGGGTATCGCTCGTGATGTGTCCGTCGCGAATCTCCACGATCCGGCTTGCGCGTTTCGCCAGCGCAGGATCGTGCGTGATGATCACCAGCGTTCTGCCGCTCTTCCACAGCTCGTTGAAGATCGACATGATGTCCGTGCCCGAGCTCGTATCGAGATTTCCCGTTGGCTCGTCGGCGAGCACGATGTCCGGATCCATCGCCAGTGCGCGTGCGATCGCGACGCGCTGCATCTGACCGCCGGAAAGCTCCGTCGGTTTGTGATCGAGACGTTCGCCGAGTCCCACGCGCGTGAGCAACTCCGACGCGCGGGCGCGACGATCTTTCGGATTCTTTCCGCCGAACAACATCGGCAGCTCGACGTTCTCGAGCGCGCTGATGTGCGGCAGCAGATTGAAATTCTGGAAGACGAATCCGACGCGGCGATTGCGGATCTCCGCGAGTTGATCGCGCGTCACGCCGGCGACGTTCTCGCCGCCGATCTCGTAGATGCCGTCGCTTGGCGTGTCGAGACAGCCGAGAAGATTCATGAGCGTCGACTTGCCCGAGCCCGAAGGTCCGACGATCGCCACGAACTCACCGGCGAAGACTTCGAGATCGATGCCCTTCAATGCTTCGACCTTCACCTTGCCGGTGTTGTAGACCTTGCGGATTTGTTCCATGCGAATGATCGCGTTGTTGTTCGCCATGTCGTTCGCTCTTTCTATTCGTAACGAAGTGTTGCCGCGGGATCGACGCGAGCCGCGCGTCGTGCGGGGAAGTACCCCGCGAGAAGTCCGATCATGCCGAGAATCGCCGAGGTCGCGATGCCGATCTGCGGAGAGAGCGTCGGACGTCCGAGAAAGGACATCACGCGAGTGCTCTCGACCGGAAGATACGTTGCGGCCGCAACGAGCAGCGTCGCGATGATGATTCCGAACGCGCCGCCCATGAACGTGTAGACCAGCGCCTCGAGCACGAACGGCCAGATGATCCAGCGCGCTTTCGCACCGAGCGCCATCTTCACGCCGATCTCGCGCGTGCGCTCTTTGATGACCGCGAACATGATGTTCGCCACACCAACACCGCCGATGAGCAGCGTGAGCGCGCCGACGATGCCGAGGAACATTTGAATGCCGGTCGTGATCATGCCCGAGACCTTCGCGCTCTTCACCGTGTCCCACGTGCCGAATGCGCGATCGTCGGTCGGGTCGTAGCCGAACTTCGGGCCCATGACCTCGTTGAATTTCTTCAACGCCGGCAACATGTCCTCGGGCTTGTGCGTCTCGATGAGCACGTTGTTCAGACGATCGCGTCCGAACTGCGCGCGGAACGTGTTGATCGGGATCGTGCCGTGCTGCGCATCGGGGCCGCCGTACGCGCCCATCTGCGTCTTGTGCTGCATGATGCCGACCACGATGTACGGCGCGTTGTTGATGAGAATCGTTTTGCCGACGCCGTTCTCTTTGCCGAACAAATCCGTGGCCATCTCATCGCCGAGAAACACCACGCGGCGGCGATTGATGTCGTCCTGCGGCGAGAGCCAGCGTCCGCCCGCGACGGGGAAGTGTTTGCGCGCCTCGCCGTACTCGTAGCTCACACCGATGATGCGGCTGTTGATCGTCTTGCCGCCATACGACACCGAGGTGCGCCACGACGTCACTTCGCCGATCACCGATTTCAGCTCGGGCATGCGGCTGCGAATGAAATCGAGGTCGTCGATGCGCGGACGAATCGGGCGTCCCGGAGGAAGTCCTTTCCACGCTTTCGTCGTTTCGCCGGGCCACATCACGGCGATGTTCTCGCCCATGGCGCGCCGATTTTTGTCGAGCTGCCGCTTCAGGCCTTCGCCGAATGCGAGCAGCAGAAGAATCGCCACCGTGCCCCACGCGATCGATGCGATCGTGAGAAACGCGCGCTTCTTCTGGAGCTGACTCGCGCCGGAGAAGAGATGAAAGATGACGTGGAGATCTCGTTTCATTTTGGTAGTCGGTTGTGTTTGGTAGTCGGTAGTCGGGAGTCGGGAGATTGGTTGTCGCGAGATTAGTCTCTTCCGACTCCCGACTACTGACTAACCACATCACACTTTCAATTCCACTACAGGATCCAATCGTGATGCGTCACGTGCGGGGAAGTAGCCCGCGAGCAGACCAACGATGCCGAGTGCCGTCGCGGTCAACAGACAGACGAGCGGGGAGAGCTCCGGCTTGCCGATGTACTCCTGCGGCGCTTCGGGGAACACGGCGCAGATGCCGTATGAGATCGCGAATCCGATGGCGCCGCCGAAGAAGGTGACGAGCATGGTCTCGAGCAGAAATTGTCCGAGGATCCAGCGCTGCTTCGCGCCGAGGGCCATCTTGATGCCGATCTCTCGCGTTCGTTCTTCGACGATCACGTTCATGATGTTCGACACGCCGATGCCGCCGACGATGAGCGTCAGCACACCGATGATGCCGAGGAACGCGTTGAACGAGAGCATGAAGATGTCGAAGAACTGGAACTGCTCCGTCGTATCCCAGATCGACAGCGCTTCCTTGTCGTCTTTGTCGAAACGCAGGCGGTGACCGAATGCGACGCGCACTTTGTCGATGAGCTGCTTCGTCGCGTCGGAGTC
>JBQCJC010000204.1:0-2100 GCA_051953135.1 Thermoanaerobaculia bacterium
TCGGCGACGCCTCGTCGCCGTCAATTCCGGTCCGCGCATCAACGGCGGCGGTGGCGCCGCCGATCCAGCCGGCGGTGGCGCCGGCGCTCCGCTCCCACTACCCGGTCTGCCATATGCTTACCTCCCTTACGGAGGCAACGATGACCAACCCCCTCGCACAACTTCCCAAAGCCGGTCAAAGCGTCTGGTTCGACCAGATGGAGCGCAAGCTCGTCACGTCCGGAAAGCTCGCGCAACTGATCGAAGAAGACGATCTCCGCGGCCTGACTTCGAATCCGACCATCTTCGAGAAGGCGATCGGCGGCAGCGAAGACTACGACGCGCAACTCCGCACGCTCGCGTCGCAGGGAAAGTCGCGCGATGAAATCTACGACGAGCTCGTGATCGAAGACATCGGCAACGCCGCGGACGTCTTTCGGCCGGTCTTCGAGAAAACAAACGGCGAAGACGGCTATGTCAGTCTCGAAGTCTCACCACTGCTCGCGAACGACACGGCGCATACCGTTTCCGAGGCGAAGCGCTTGTTCACGCGACTCGCGCATCCGAACGTGATGATCAAGATTCCGGCGACGCCCGAAGGCATCCCCGCGATCGAGCAAGCCATCGCCCTCGGCATCAACATCAACGTCACGCTGATCTTCTCGCTCGACGTTTACGCGCAAGTCATCGAAGCGTATCTGCGCGGACTCGAAAAGCGCGCGTCGCAGGGATTGCCTATCGGCCACATCGCCTCAGTCGCATCGTTCTTCGTGAGCCGCATCGATGCGCAAGCAGACAAGCAACTCGACGCGAAGATCAAAGACGATCCGTCGCTCGCCGAGCTGAAAGGCAAAGTCGCAATCGCGAACGCGAAAATGGCGTACGCGCTCTTCAAACAAATCTTCACCTCCGAACGCTTCATCAAACTGCGCGACAAAGGCGCACGCGTGCAGCGACCGTTGTGGGCGTCGACCGGCACGAAGAATCCGCAGTACAGCGACGTGCTGTACGTCGAAACGCTCATCGGTCCTGACACCGTCAACACGATTCCTCCCGCAACGTACGATGCGTTCAAAGATCACGGCAAAGTCGAGCTGACGCTCGAAGAAAATCTCGACGACGCGAAGCGCGTGCTCGACACGTTCAAAGCAAAAGGGTTCTCGCTGAACGACATCACCACAAAGCTCACCGCCGATGGCGTGAAGTCATTCAACGAATCCTTCGAGCAATTGATGATGACGATCGAAGCGCGTCGTGATCTCGTCGTGCGCGCGCTGCCGGATCGCGTGTCGTTCCACAACATCACCATCGACGACACGCTCGCGAAACTCGACAAAGACAAAGCGGTCACGCGCATCTGGGCGAAAGACGCGACGCTCTGGAAGAACGACGACGCGCACAAAAAGATCATCGCGAACGCGCTCGGCTGGTTGCCGATCGTCGAGACGATGCAGCGCAACGCGAAGCAGATCGTCGAGCTCACGGACGAGCTGCGCCGCGGCTTCACGCATGTCGTCGTTCTCGGCATGGGCGGCTCGAGTCTCTGCTCCGAAGTCGTGCGCCGCTTGTTCGGAAAGCGCGAAGGCTATCCAACGCTGCACGTGCTCGACTCGACCGTGCCCGAAGCGGTGTCGATGCTCGAAGCGCAACTCGATCTCGCGAAGACGCTCTTCATCGTCGCGTCGAAATCCGGTACGACCACCGAGCCGATGATGTTTCACCGCTACTTCTACGAGCGAGTGAAAGAGATCAAGGGCGATCGCGCCGGAGAGAACTTCATCGCCGTCACCGATCCCGATACGCAACTCGTGCGCGATGCGCAGCGCGACAAGTTCCACCACATCGTCGTGAATCCCGCGGACATCGGCGGGCGTTACTCCGCGCTGTCGTTCTTCGGATTGGTTCCGATGGCGCTCACCGGCGTCGACATCACGGAACTGCTGACGCGCGCATGGCACGCAACGCACGTCGCATCGATTCCGAACGTGCGCAAGAACGTTCCGGCGATGCTCGGCGCTGCCATCGGCGCACTCGCGAATCAGGGTCGCGACAAACTCACGCTCATCACACCGCGTCCGCTCGACACGCTCGGCCTGTGGATCGAGCAGCTCATCGCGGAGA
>JBQCJC010000205.1:0-3631 GCA_051953135.1 Thermoanaerobaculia bacterium
GGCCGCGTCGCGCTCAACCCGATGGGCTGGGATGCGTTCGGCCTTCCCGCGGAGAACGCCGCGATCAAGCGCGGCATCCACCCACGCGAATGGACCCTCGGCAACATCGCGCGCATGAAATCGCAGTTCGCGCGCTGGGGCATCCTTTACGACTGGTCGAAAGAAATCGCCTCATGCGAGCCCGAGTACTACCGCTGGAACCAGTGGCTCTTTTTGCAGCTTTATAAACGCGGACTCGCGTATCGCGGCACCGCGCCGGTGAACTGGTGCCCGCAGGATCAAACCGTGCTCGCGAACGAGCAGGTCGTGGAAGGACGCTGTGAACGTTGCGGTGCGCTCGTCGAACAACGCGAGCTTTCGCAGTGGTTCCTCAAGATCACCGACTACGCCGATCGTCTCGACGCGGGACTCGACACGCTCACGCACTGGCCTGAGAAAGTGAAGCTGATGCAGCGGAACTGGATCGGCAAATCGCGCGGCGCCGACGTCGAGTTCGCGGTTCCGTCGCTCGGCCGCAGCATTCGCGTCTTCACCACGCGTCCCGACACGATTTACGGCGCGACGTTCATGGTGCTCGCACCCGAACATCCCGCGGTGCCGGAGCTGATCGCGAATGCACCCGATCGCGAAGAGATCGAAGGATGGATCGCAGGCGTTCGCAATCAATCGAACCTCGAGCGCCAGGAGTCGGGCAAAGAAGGTCGCTTCACCGGATGCACGGCGATCAATCCGTTCACGAATGAAGAGATCCCGATCTGGCTCGGCAACTTCGTGCTGATGCAGTACGGCACCGGCGCGATCATGTCCGTGCCCGCGCACGACGAACGCGACTTCCAGTTCGCGAAGCAGTACGGCCTGCCGATTCGCATCGTCATCAAACCGGCGAACGGCGATGCCCTCGACGCGAACGACATGAGCGAAGCGTTCACGTTCAAAGATGAAACTGGCGTCGCGGCGAACTCCGGTCCGATCGACGGACTTCCGGTACCGCGCGCGATCGACAAGATGATCGCGATCATCGAAGAGCGCGGCATCGGCAAAGGCATCACGCGCTATCGCCTCCGTGACTGGCTCATCTCGCGCCAGCGCTACTGGGGCACGCCGATCCCGATGTTGTACTGCGACAAATGCGGCCTTGTACCAGTACGAGAAGAAGAGCTGCCGGTGACGCTGCCGCTCGACGTGCCATTCACGGGCCGCGAAGGCAATCCGCTCGCGAAGCACGAGAACTTCGTCAACGCGACGTGCTCGCAGTGCAATGGTCCCGCGCGCCGCGAGACGGACACGATGGATACTTTCGTCGATTCGTCGTGGTACTTCCTGCGCTTCATCACACCGCGCGACGATCAGAAGATCTTCGATCCGCAACTCGTGAATCGCTGGCTGCCGGTCGATCAGTACATCGGAGGCATCGAGCACGCGATTCTGCATCTGCTCTACGCGCGCTTCATCACGCGCACGCTGCATGACATCGGTCTTCTGAATTTCGAAGAGCCCTTCACGAATCTCTTCAATCAGGGCGTCATCACGAAGGAAGGTTACAAAGATCGCGCGGGCTCGTGGGTGCCGCCCGCGGAAGTCGAGTTCCGCGATGGCAAACCGTATCGCGGCGAAGACGCGCTCGTCGCGGAAGTGACGAAGATGTCGAAGTCGCGCGGCAACGTCGTGCCGCCCGATGAGTTGATCGCGAAGTACGGCGCGGACACGGAGCGCGTGTACACGCTGTTCATCGCGCCGCCGGAAAAAGAAGCGGCGTGGTCCGACGAGGGCGTTGTCGGCGCGTATCGTTTCCTCGGCCGCGTATGGCACCAGGGCGTGCAGATCGTGAGCGCGACGGCATCGAGTGATGCACCCGCGAATGTCGTTCGCAAACTGCATCAGACGATCGACGCCGTTACGGCGCGCATCGAGAAGTTCGAGTTCAACACCGCGATCTCCGCGTTGATGGAGCTCTCGAACACCTTCGGCGAGGCGGTGAATGCAGGACACGCGGGCGCGCTGCGCAAGCCGTACGAAGCGTTGCTGCAGCTGCTGCATCCCTTCGCGCCGCACATCACCGAAGAGTTGTGGACGATGCTCGGCAACGAAGGATTCGTGCTCACCTCGCAGTGGCCAGTGGCCGACAAGGCGCTGATGCAGGAAGATACGGTTGTCATCGCGGTGCAGGTCAACGGCAAGCTGCGCGGGCAGGTCGAAGTGCCGGCCGGCGCGAGCGAGGACTCGGTGTTCGAAGCCGTCTTTGCAAGTGAGCGCATCCAGCAATGGGTCGCCGGCAAAGACATCGTGAAGAAGATCTATGTGCCCGGTAAGCTGGTCAACGTGGTGGTGAAATGAAAAAACTCGCGCTGGTGCTCTCGGTTCTCCTGTTGACGTCCGGTTGTTTCGAAATCGATGAATCGATCGAAGTGAAGAAGGACATGTCCGGTACCGCCGAGTTTCACCTCGGCGTGGATCTCGAGCCGATGGTCGTCGTGATGGCGCAGATCGGCAAGGAGATGGAAGGGAAGTCCGGCCCGCTCACTGCCGCGGAGCTCAAGAAAGCGAAGGACGAGTTCAAGAAGAAGTCGACGACTGAGAAGTCGACCAGCAAACCGCCGACGCGCGAGGAGATCTCGAAGGATCTGCCGCCGGGCGTGAAGCTGCTCGATTTCGCGGCGACGGACAAAGACTTCGGCATGGATACGAAGTTCAAATTCGCGTTCGACAAGCTCTCACGGCTCGTCGACGTGAAGCTGCCTTCGAAGGACGGCGAGGATCCGACGAAGAAGAACGTGATCGATTCGCCGTTCGAAGGACTGCAGGTCATCGACAAGGGCAACACGTTCACGATTCAGACGAAGCCGCAGAATCCGACCGAGGATGTCGAGAAGGAAGCGCAGCAGAACGCGCCGAAGATGGATCCCGAGATCGAGAAGATGATGAAGGACGCGTTCTCGAAGATGCGCGTTTCGTATCGCATCACCGCGCCGTTCGAAGTGGTGTCGCACAATGCGACGCGCGTCGAAGGCAACACGCTCGTCTGGGAGTACACGTATGCGTCGTTCGAGAAGATGGCCGCGAAAGGCGCGAAGCCGGAAGACGCGCAGGTCCGGGTGACTTACAAGAAATGAAACGACTCGCTCTCGCAGGACTTTTTCTTCTCGCCGGCTGCGGCTACGGACTCGTGGGCCGCAGCAACTTTCTCGATCCGACGATTCACACGATCGAAGTGCCGGCGTTCGTGAACCGCACGACGCGCGTGGAGCTCGAACAGCGCGTGACGCAGGCCGTCGCAAATGAGTTCGTGTCGCGCGGCCGCTTGAATCTCGTTACGAATAGCAACGACGCGCACGCGATCCTGCGCGGCTCGATCGATACGTTCAACATTTTCCCGATCGCATTCGATCAGGGCCGCGCCACGCGCTATCAGATCTCGATCACCGCGAAGATCGAACTGCTCGATCATCGCAATCAGGACAAGGTCCTGTGGAAGAACGATCAGTACCGATTCACCTCCGACTACGAAGTGAACCTCGGCAGCAGCGACGCATTCGATCAGGAAACGCGAGCGATTCAGGAGATTGCCGTGAGATTCGCGGAATCGCTGGTCGCGAACTTACTCGAAGGGTTCTGCGTGGAGCGGCGGGCTCTC
>JBQCJC010000206.1:0-2950 GCA_051953135.1 Thermoanaerobaculia bacterium
TCGCCGCAGATCAGCCTCTCGCGCAAGTTCGGCCGGCTCGGTCGTTATGCGTACGGACTCGGGTGGTATCTCGCGGATTACGAAGGCAATGTCGTCGTGCATCACTTCGGCAGTTATCCACGCTCGTGGGCGCACATCTCGTGGATGCCGGATCGCAACATCGGCGTGGTCGTGCTCGCGGATGAAATGCTTCCGCTGGCCGACGCCGTCGCCATGTTGATGTACGACACGCTCCTCGGTCGCGCGGATGCCGTGGCGCGTTTCGATGCGGACATGACCGCGTTGAAGGAAGCACTGGCGAAGCGCGACTCGCGCATCCAAGCGTGGGTGAAGAAAGTACACGACGAATCGCAGGACAGCGATCGCGCGCTTGCGAGTTACGCGGGGACGTATGTCGATGATGCGTACGGCACGTTCGTCGTGCGCGAGGAGAAGGGAGCGCTGTTCGCGAAGATCGGCGATCGCGAATCGCCACTCACGCGCGTGCGCGGCGATTCGTTTTTCGTGCGCTGGTACGAGAGCGATGGCCCAAGTCGCGTGACGTTCGGAGAGGATTCGCTCACGTTCGAGGAGCGTAGGTTTTCTCTCCGACGAGAGTGATCTCTTGCCATCCCGCTTCGCGGCACAACGCGAGCACGCGCTGTACGTCGCCGTAGGAAACGCGTTTGTCGGCACGCACGGCAATCGGACGCGACGACGATTCCGCGCGCATGCGATCGAGCGTTGTGCTCACTTCATCGCTGCGAATGACGGTGCCGTCGATGTAGATGACACCGTCGCTCTTGATCGTGATCGGCAGCGCGCGATCCGCGATGTCGTCAGGCGCGATCGTCTGCGGCAATTGCACGACGCCGCGATTCACGAGCAGCGGCGTGCAGACCATGAAGATGATGAGCAGCACGAGGCAGACGTCGACGAGTGGCGTGACGTTGATGTCGGCGTTCATGTTCGTTTTCATGAACGGTTCGACACCGCTGCCTCGTGCTGCGAAACCAGCGCGTAGCGCTGCGAAACCAGTTCAGTAACTATGCTCGTCGAGCACGACCGGATCCATGAAGTTGCGATAGATCCAGATCGTGTATGCGAGCACGATCGGCACGCCTGCGAGCGCGATCGTGAGCATCACTTTGAGCGTGAGCGGCGTCGACGATGCGTTGCGGATCGTGAGGCTGTTCGTGAGATCGCCGAACGACGGGACCATGTACGGGAAGAGTGCCTGGCCCATGATTCCGATGAGGGCAATGATCGCGAGCGATGAGACTGCGAACGACTTCACGCCTTTCGTGAAGGGATAGGCGATCGCGAACAAGACGAATGCGATCGGAGCGATCCATGTGAGCACGTTCGAGTAGTTCGTCCAGAGATGCGGCGCTTCGAAGCGCGAGTAGATCGTCGTGACGATCCATAACGCGATGAATGCGATCCACGCTTTCCTGCCGACGCTCACCGCGCGATCGCGCAACTCGCCTTCGGTTTTGAACGAGAGCCACGACGATCCCTGCATGATGAACATCGCCGTCGCGAGCAGTCCGACGACGACGGAGAACGGATTGAGCAGACCGAAGAACGAGCCCGCGAATTCGCCGTCATTCGTGATCGGCACGCCGCGCAGCACGTTGCCGATCGCAACGCCGAAGAGCAGTGCGGGGAGAAACGATCCGAGCGCGAATGCGGAATCCCATGCGCTGCGCCACGTCGGTGATTCGACTTTGCTGCGGAACTCGAGCGAGACCGCGCGAAGAATCAGTGCGACGAGCAACAGCATCAGCGCGAGATAGAAACCGGAGAACACGGTCGCGTAGACCTTTGGAAACGCGGCGAAGATCGCGCCGCCGCCGGTGAGCAGCCACACTTCATTGCCGTCCCACACGGGTCCGATGGAGTTGAGCAGAATGCGGCGCTCGCGATCGTTCTTCGCGATGAAGAGATGCTGGATTCCGACGCCGAGATCGAATCCGTCGAGGATTGCGTAGCCGGCGAGGAGCACGCCGACAAGTAAGAACCAGATGACTTGCAGATCGAGCATGGCGTGTCTCCTCAGTACACCGGCGCCGTTTCGAGCGGGCGCGGCGACTCCGTGATCTCGTCGTTGGCGAGCGGCAGACCTTCGGGTCCGTGCATCACTTCGCGACGCAGCAGGAACACCCAGATCGATCCGAGGAGCGCGTAGATGATTCCGAAGAGCACGATCGACGTCAGCACCTCGGGCGCGATCACGACTTTCGAAACGCCGTCGCTGGTTCGCATCACGCCGTACACGATCCACGGTTGCCGTCCTGCTTCCGCGGCCATCCATCCGAGTTGAATCGCGAGCGTCGGCACGAAGATGCCGATCCAGAACAACGCGCGCAACACGAAGCGCGAATGCTCGAGGCGTTTGCGCACGAGCTGCACGACGCCCGCGAGCGCGGCGAGCAACATCAGATTGCCGAGGATGACCATGTTGTGGAACGAGAGGAACGTCGCCGCGACTGGCGGCCAGTCACTTTGCGGGAACTCTTCGAGTCCTTTCACCGGCGCCTGGAAATTGCCGAACGCGAGGAACGACGTGAGGTTCGTGATCATCAACTCCGGCGCATCGCGGCGACCCTGCTGCGACGGCGGAAGTGAGAAGAGAATCAGCGGTGCGCCGTGCGCGGTCGAATACAAACCTTCCATCGCGGCGAACTTCGCGGGCTGCGTGCGCGCGACTTGTTTCGCGTGACGATCGCCCGTGGCGAAGACGAGGATCGTCGAGACGAGCGCGGCGATGACGCCGAGTTTCAGCGATGCGCGCGCGACGTCGTTGCCGCGATTCTTGAGGAAATACCACGACGCGATTGCGGTCATGAGGAACGCGCCGCACACCCACGCCGATGCGATCGTGTGCGTGTAGCGCGGCAGCGTCGATGGATTGAAGACCGCGGCCCAGAAGTCGGTGAGCTCCGCGCGTCCGTTGGCGACGCGATAG
>JBQCJC010000207.1:0-2422 GCA_051953135.1 Thermoanaerobaculia bacterium
GAGAGCCCGCCGCTCCACGATGACGTTACTTCCCCTGCAGTGTCGCGAGATCCGCGAGCACTTCCGCGCTGTGCCCCGCGGGTTTCACCTTCAGATACACCGTGCGAATCGTGCCCGGCGGATCGATGAGGAACGTGTTGCGCGCGGTGTACTGCTTGTCCTGATACGTCATCAGCGAGCCGTACTTCGTCGCGACGGACGAGTCGGTATCGGCGAGCAACTTGAAGCTCAGACCTTCCTTCGTGCAGAACTCCTTGTGCGAGTCGACGGTATCGAGACTCACGCCGAGGACCGCGGTGTTCTTCTCCGCGTACTTCGCTTCATCGCTCTGAAAATTCTTCGCCTCGATCGTGCAGCCGGTGGTCATGTCCTTCGGATAGAAGTACAGAACGACCCACTTGCCTTTGTATTGATCGAGCGAAATCTTGCTTCCGTCCTGCGACGGCAGCGTGAACCCGGGCGCTTTCGCACCTTCCTGCGGCACGGTTGCGGCCGCGTCATCGGCGAACGAGCCGAACGCGAATACGAGCATGAGAGCAGCGACTGCGATCGATTTCATGGACATGGCGCTCCTTTGCGCACGTTGATACCACAGGAATCGCGCTACACGGCCACGGGACGCGTGTGAAACAACTCGAGTGTTTCGACATCGTCATCGGCCACCGGCGTGAGCGCGGTGTCCATGTACTCGTAGCGCCGCGGGTCGTACTTCACCTTGAGATAAATGATGCGAAGTCCGCAGTAGAGTTTTGCCCAGCGCAAGAGCTTGCCGATCGAATCTAACCAGTACATCGGATAGAACGTCAACGGCGATTCGATTGCGAATCAGGGTCTGCGATCGGTGCGGTACTTGCGGCGAAACAATCCCGCTTCGAGCGGATGCACGCCTTCGATGTGGATCGAGCCGCCGAACCACATCATCAGCAGAATGGCGTTACTCGCGCTGGCGCGCTTCGCGGTCAATCTGCGCAGCACCGCTTCGACGTGTTCCTTCGTGTAGTACTGCTCCCACGCCATGCGATACGTCGCTTCCCATTCTGCTTTCGACATGCGCGGATGCGCGGTGCAGACGTGATTGAGGTCGTACTTGTTGAGATCGGGATCGACCTCCACTCCGTTCTTCACCAGCGTCTGATGATCCTCGGAACCGGGTAGCGGCGTGAGAAAGAAAAACTCGAGCACATCGATCGGCAACTCGCGCTTGATGATCTCGAGATCGTGACGAATCGATTCCTGCGTATCGTTCGGAAACCCGAGGATGTAGCCCGCGTAGGTGAGGACTCGCGCGGACTTCCACGCCAGCAGCATCTTGCGATACTCCGCGATCTTGTTCTGTCGCTTCTTCGCGCCGACGAGTGAATCCGGATTGATGTTCTCGAGTCCGATGAACACGCGCCGCACGCCCGCCTTCGCACACTTCTCGATGAAGCGCGGAATCTTGTGGCAGAGCGTGTCGACCTGAATGATGAAGTGGATCTTGATGCCTTCCTGACGCAGTGCGATCAGGCGATCGAGAATCGCTTCCCAGTCCGAGTTGCGCGCGAAGTTGTCGTGGGTGATGAAGAACGAATGCAGACCCTGCGCGACGTTCGCGCGCACGATCGCTTCGATGTCATCCGGCGAACGGCGTCGCGACTTGCGTCCCTGCACGTTGATGATCGTGCAGAACGAGCACTGGAACGGACAACCGCGTCCTGCATCGAACGACGTCACACCGCCGGCCGTGCGCCACGCGCGCAGCGCGGTGATGAGCGGAATCGGCGTGCCCTGAATGCCGGGCAGGTCGTTCATGAAGTTGTAGAGCGGCTTCAGCTCGTTGTTGTACGCATCGACGAGAACTTCTTCGAGTCGTCCTTCTGCTTCGCCCGCGAACACCGTGACGCCCATCTCCTTCGCGCGCTGAAGGTCAATATCCTGACCATTCAGCATCGAGATCACACCGGAGACGTGAAAGCCGCCGATCGCGACCTGGATGCCGCGCGCACGCAGCGGACGTGCGAGATCGAGCGCGCGCGGAAATTGATTCGACTGCACGCCGACGAGCATGACCATGCCCGCGCCCGCGTCATCGATCATCGATGCGAGAGCGGCGATGTCGATGCGCGAGTTCGTTTCGTCGAACGGATGAATGTCGATCGTGACGTCGTCGCCTAGAACGTTGCGCGCCTTGCAATCGAGTGCAAGGCCGTACAACGCCGCGAGCGAGTTCGACGGAATCGCGGAGCGATACCACTGAATCACATAGCCGTCATCGTCGTAATGCGACGGCTTCACCAGCACGAGGCAGAACCGCTTCGCGGAATGGGGCGCCATGGTCATGGGTGGGCAGATGATAGGCCAAATCGAATTGGTGGAGCGGCGGGGGCAAATCCCGCCGGTCAATTTTTTGGTCGGCGGGCTAATAGCCCGCCGGGGCATGGGG
>JBQCJC010000208.1:0-8324 GCA_051953135.1 Thermoanaerobaculia bacterium
CATCTAACGCGTTCGCGGAGAGCGCGTCCGTGAACCATCTAACGCGTTAGCGGGGACAACCAGCGCGGCGGCCCGTGGCCGCCCGCCGGAGGCGCTCTTCGTCGTGTTCTCCCGATCAACCGCAGAAGAAGCGCTCTTACACGCGCTCTTCTTCGCCCTTGGGCAAATCCCAGCGCTCTGTGATCCGCTCGTGCGTCAGCCAGCGCTCGCAATCCAGCGCCGCCTGACACCCACTCCCCGCCGCTGTGATCGCCTGCCGGGAAATGTGATCCACCACATACCCGCACGCGAACACGCCATGAATATTCGTCTGCGTTGAATTGCGATGCGGCAGCGAAATGTAGCCTGCCTGATCCAACTCCAGCTGACCGACATACGGCGCCGTGTTCGGCGTGTGACCGATCGCCACGAACAGACCCTGCGTCGCGAAATCCGTCACTTCATTCGTGACCAGATTGCGCAGCTTCAGTCCCGTCACGCCATCTTCCTTCGACCCGAGCACTTCATCCACCGTCGTGTTGAAGAGAAACTCGATCTTCGGATTCGCAAGTGCGCGGTCCTGCATGATCTTCGATGCGCGGAGCTCCTCGCGACGATGAATCACCGTCACCTTCTTCGCGAACTTCGTCAGGAAATTCGCCTCCTCCATCGCCGAGTCTCCGCCGCCCACCACAACGATCTCCTTCTCCTTGAAAAAGAAACCGTCGCACGTCGCGCAGTACGACACGCCGAACCCCTGCAGCGCCTGCTCGCTCGGCAGGCCAATCTGCTTCGCCGATGCGCCCGACGCAACGATGATCGCCGGCGCGATGAACAACTTCGAATCCGTCTTCACCTCGAACGGATGCGTGCGGAAATTCACGCTTTCGACCGGCTCCAGCGGCAGGAACTTCGCGCCGAAGCGCTCTGCCTGCTGGCGCATGAGATCCATCAGCTTCGGCCCCATGATTCCTTCGGGGAAGCCGGGATAGTTTTCGACATCCGTCGTGATCGTGAGCTGACCGCCGGGCTGCATGCCCTCGAGGACCAGCGCCTTGATGTTCGCGCGGGAGAGATAGAGCGCGGCGGTGCAGCCAGCCGGGCCCGATCCGATGATGATGACCTGGTAATCGGTAACGCGTTCCATGGGCCGAGGATTGTATCGCGGTGAGCCGGCACGGCCGGCCGCGTCAGTTGCTACGCCCAAGGCACGTGCGGCCACTCCGCCGGAGCGATCCGCTGACGCCGACGCTAGAACAACTTCTTCTCGGGCTCGATCACCTTCAACAACTCCTCACCCATCAGACGCTTCTGCCACTCGCGCATCGCAGGAACGTCGAGCGAATTCGACGTCGCGATCGACGAGAGAATGTGACGCGGCGCGAGCACCGAGCCGTCGATCTTCAACTCCTTCGCGTACTTGTCGCGCACGCGCTTGAGACGATCGATCTTCCCTTCGAGCGCTTTGTCGCGAATCCACGGACGCGGCTCGTTCTTCTCCGGCAACTCACTCTCCGGAATCTCGAGCGCCTTGCGCACGATGTTCACCAGCTCGCGGCCGTAGCGATCGGAGTGATAACGCGACACCGTCTTGATCTGCGCGAGCTCGCGTCCGTTCGCAGGCTTTTCCTTCGCGATGTCGACGAGCGAATCATTGCCGAGCACCTTGAACGGCGGACGATCGGCTTTGCGCGCGAGCGCATCGCGCCACGCGTAGATGTCGCGCACGATCGCGAGCGAGCGGCGATCGAGCGTGCCGATGTTCTTCACTTTGCGCCACGGCTCGCCATCTTCCTCAGTCGTCTCGCGATAACGAATGTTCTCCATTCGCGAAAACTCTTCCAGCGCCCACTCCCAGCGTCCCAGCGCCTTCAACTCATCCGCGAGCTTGTCCGCGAGCGCGACGAGATAGTGCGTATCCATCGACGCGTACTCGAGCATGTCCGTCGTCAGCGGACGCATCGACCAGTCCGCGCGTTGATGCGCTTTGTTCAGCTTCACGCCGAAATGGCGATCGAGCAGCGCGGCCAGACCGATGCCCTCATAGCCGAGGAGCTGGGCGCAGATGGACGTGTCCACGAGAGTGCGCACCGTGAACCCGAAATCACGATTCATGATGCGCAGGTCGTAATCGCCGCCGTGGAACACCTTCGTCACCGCGGGATTCGCGAGAATCTCGCCGAACGTCTTGAGACTGAGACCATTCAGAGGATCGACAACGAGATCCTCATCCGGAATCGAGATCTGGATCAGACACACCTTGTCGAAATACGAATGCAGCGAATCCGCCTCCGTATCGACCGCGATTCGATCCTGAGTGCCGACGCGATGCAGAACGCTTTCGAGCTCGTCCTGACGATCGATCCACTTCATCGCGCGTCCACCATTCCGCTCAGACCGATCGACGCAAGCCGCTCGCGAAACGCTGTGAGATCGAACTCCGGCAACGTCGTCAACGTCGACACCGCCTCCTGATCCTCGGACATTAACAACAGCAACGCGAGATCTTCCGCGCGTGGAACTTTCAGCACGCGATCGTCGATCGTCGCTTCAACACCGGCAGCGACCATGCGTCCGTACAACGCATTCGTTGCAAGCAACACGTGCACGCGAACCTCGGCTTCGCTGTCGACGAAGTACAGCGGCACGAGATCGAGCTCGTCCGTCTGCTCCAGTTCCTCACGATCAACGCGATACCCGCGATTGCTGGCCATCATTGCGAGCTGATTCTTCTGCGGCGCGTTCATCAGTGCGAGCACATCGATCGCGCCCTCCGCGATCTCGCTGCCGATCCACGCCGCGCGCGCGACGTTGCCGACGAACATTGCATCGATGCGCAATTTCGTAAGCAGCTCGGCCGTGGCATGAATCGCTCGGGAGTAACGCGCGGACGCGCGAATGGCGTGCATGAGCGGCGATGAATAACACAATGCGATAATTCACACCAGCACGTCCGGTCCCTTCGCGTCCTCTATGAAAGCCCGCCTCCTCGAGATCATTCAGAAACACTGGGGTTACTCCTCGCTCCGTCCTCTCCAGGAGGACGCGATGCTCGCCGCGCTCTCGGGACGCGACTCCCTCGTCGTGATGCCGACCGGCGGCGGCAAATCGCTCTGCTACCAGGCGCCGGCGATTCTCAGCGATGGCGTGACGGTCGTCGTCTCGCCGCTGATCTCGTTGATGAAAGATCAGGTCGACGGACTCCGCGAGAACGGCATCGCCGCAGCGCAAGTGAATAGCTCGCTGTCGCTCGACGCGATTCGCGCGACCGAGCGCGAGCTCTTCGCGAAACGACTCAAACTTTTGTTCGTCTCGCCCGAGCGGCTCTCAATGCCGCAGTTCCGCGAGATGCTTCGTCGCACCGGCGTGAAGACGTTCGCGATCGACGAAGCGCACTGCATCAGCCACTGGGGTCACGACTTTCGCCCGGAGTATCGCCAGCTGCGATTGCTGCGCGAAGAGTTTCCGGATGCATCGATGCACGCGTACACCGCGACGGCGACACCCGAGGTGCGCAACGACATCGCGCATCAACTCGGATTGCGCGAGCCGCTGTTTCTCGTCGGCGATTTCGATCGCCCGAATCTCACGTATCGCGTGCTCCCGCGTCAGGACGAAGCGAAACAGGTCATCGACGTGCTCGATCGGCACAAAGGCGAAGCCGGCATCATCTACTGCACGCGCCGCAAAGATGTCGACGCGCTCGCGGAGAAACTGCGCAAGCGCGGACAGAACGTCGTCGCGTATCACGCGGGACTCAGTGCCGAAGAGCGTCACGACGCGCAGGAAGAATTCTCGACGGAACGATGCGACATCGTCGTCGCGACGGTGGCTTTCGGCATGGGCATCGATCGCTCGAACGTGCGCTTCGTGCTGCACACCGGCATACCCAAATCGATCGAGCACTATCAGCAGGAGTCGGGACGCGCGGGACGCGACGGACTCGAAGCGGAGTGCGTGCTGCTCTACTCCGGCGCGGATCTGATGTTGTGGAAGTCGATGATCGTCGACAACGCGACCGATCGCGAGTACGCCGAATCAGCGATTCGTCATCTCAACGACATGGATCGCTACTGCTCCGGCGCGAAGTGCCGTCATCGCGCACTGGTCGAGTACTTCGGCCAGTCCTTCGCCATCGAGAACTGCAACGCCTGCGACATCTGCCTCGGCGAAACGGAAGAAGTCGCGGATGCATTGATCGTCGCGCAGAAGATCGTCTCGTGCGTCGTGCGCGTGCGCGAATCGTTCGGCATCGCGCACGTCGCCGGCGTGTTGCGCGGCGAAGACACGGAGCGCATTCGCCAGCGCCAGCACGATCAGCTTTCGACGTACGGTTTGCTGAAAGGCGAAACGCGACACGATGTGCGCGAGTGGATTTATCAACTCATCGCGCAGGGATTTCTCGAACAGACGAACGATGAGTATCCGGTGCTGCGCTGCGGTCCAAAGGCGCGTGAAGTGTTGCGCGGATACGCGGAAGTGAAACTGCGGCAGCCCGCGATTCGCAAACGCGATGCAGGTTCGGCAGCACCGGCGACGCAGCGTCGTGGTGTCGTTGATGATGGTCCGTACGATCGCCAGCTCTTCGAAGCGCTGCGCGCGTGGCGTCGCGAGGAAGCGCAGGAGCGCGGCGTTCCGCCGTACGTCATCTTCAACGATCGCACGCTGCGCGAGCTCGCGCGGCAGCGGCCGACGACGTTGTATGAATTGCGCGGCGTTTACGGCATCGGCGACGCGAAGCTCGAAGCGTTTGGCAGCAAGTTGGTCGAGTTACTCAGTGGAGCGGCGGACTCTTAGTCCGCCGAACAGGCAGCACATCGGCGGGCTGAGAGCCCGCCGATCCACTAAAGCGCTTCGAGAATCGCTTCCACGTGACGCCACTCCGTCGCGCCATTGCCAATCGCGACGCGGATCACGTACTGCCCGCGCAGCTTCGAGTGCGAGACGAAAATCTTCCCGCTCTCGTTCATGCGTTCGAGCGCGGCCATCGTCTCGTCATCGCTGCGCAGACGGAACACAACCACGCTGAACGATTGCGACAACACCTCGACGCCATCGCGTTTGCGCAACTCCTCTGCGAGTTTCTCCGCCATAGCGACATGACCACGCAGCACGTCGCGCAGATGCTCGAGGCCGTAGTGTTCGAGCACCATCCACAACTTCAGCGCGCGGAAACGGCGTCCGAGCTGAATGCCGTAATCCATGTAGTTGATCTCGGCGGTGTCGGTCGTCTTCAGATACTCGGGCACGAGTGAGAACGTTTCGCGCAACACGTCCGGACGCTTCGTGTACAGCACGCTGCAATCGATCGGCGTGAAGAGCCACTTGTGCGGATTCGTGACGATCGAGTCCGCGAGCTCGATGCCGTCCCAGATCCAGCGGTACTCCGGCACGATCGTCGCCGAGCCCGCGTACGCGGCGTCGACGTGAAACCAGCAGCCTTCGCGTTTTGCGATGTGACCGATCGCGCGCACGGGATCGACGGCCGCGGTCGATGTCGTTCCAGTCGTCGCGACCACGATGCACGGCAGATAACCCTCGGCGCGATCATGCGCGATCGCCGCTTCGAGCGCGTCGGGACGCATCGCGAAATTCTCATCGGCCGGAATCTTGACGATGTTCTTCTGACCGAATCCCAGCGCGAGCGCGCCTTTGTCGACTGACGAGTGCGCGTGCTCGGAGCAATACAAACGCAGCACCGGCAGATCGCGGCCGGTCATGCCTTCGCTGCGAATGTGCAAGCCCGTCGCTTCGCGTGCGGCGGCGATCGCGAGAAAGACATTCACCGAGGCGGTGTCGTTGATGATGCCGAAGAGATCGCTCGGCAATCCCATCGCATCGCGCAGCCAGCGCAGCGCGAGCGTCTCGAGCTCGGTGAGCGACGGCGAGGTTTTCCAGAGCATGCCGTTCGCGTTGATCGCGGCGGAGAGAAGCTCGGCGAGCACACCGGCCTGCGATCCGGTGATGCTGAAGTACGCGAAGAACGACGGATGATTCCAGTGTGTGATGCCGGGCAGAATCTTTGTTCGAAATTCTTCGAACAATGCGTCGTACGATTTTCCGCTCTCCCCTGGCGCGCCGGCGAACTGCTTCTCGATGTCGCCTGGCTTCACGCGCGAGAGCGCGGGATACTCTTCGATGTTCTCGAAGTAATCCGCAATCCAGTCGACGAACTTGTGTCCGGCTTCACGAAATTCAGCAGTGTTGGCATCCAGCTTCGGCATGACGAGGCGAAGTCTAGTTCAGTTCGCAACAAACGAATCCCACCTGAGGTGTTTGTGCGGACGGCAGCGGCTACATGCAACTCCCGGCGTCGACCACGCTGAATTTCGACGGCGGCTCGTTCACGCCGAACGACTGGACACACATCGCCGTGACGCATGACGCCACGACAAAATTGCATTCGCACTACATCGACGGATCTGCCGAAAGCCGAGCCGAAGCCGCTACTTCAATGACTCGGGACAACCGTTCAACGCGATTACAGATACGAGCGCGTTTGCGGCATGTCCTTGAGCGACGGAGCGTGCGCCGCACTCGCCGCGATCAACAGCATCACGAGCGGCGTGAGCAACACGCGATGCGCGGACGTCGGAATCCAGAACACGGTCGGATCGGTGGGGCTCTTCAGATAAAAGGCGATCGTCGCGATGAATGAAATCGCGGCGATCGTCAGCGGGATGCGCGCACGTTTCGGATCGCCGAGGAAGATCAGGAGGAGTGGGGCGATCCAGGGGATCCAGTACGCGTCGTAGCTCGCCATCGCGAACGTCGCGCGCAGTACGCCGCCGAGAAATTGCAGCGTGAATGCGCCGCCGCGATACGTGTCGAACAACTCCGCTCGATAGAGAAACACGAGCCACGCGCCGAGAAGTGTGAGGGGCGCGAGCGCGATCACGACGATGCGTTTCCACGCGATGCGATGCACGACCATCGCGATCATCACCGCCGCGACGAAACTCGCCCCTTCCACCTTCGTCACCGCCGCACCGCCAAGTCCGATCATCGCGAGCACGACTTGCGACTTTGCATCGCGTGCAAACACGAGTGCGCACACCGCAAGTACTTCGAACGCGAGCAGCAGCGGGTCGGCGCCGCCAGCGATCCACGGCCGCACCGCGCACCACGCGAGAATCGACATCGCGAGCAGCGCCGAAAGATCGTCGCGCGAAAACGCGCGGATCATCGCCACGATCGCGGCGAGACACAACGCGCTGAGCAACACCGCGCTCCACCACGAAAACGAAGGAGAAAACGTGTTCGACCACGCAAAGAGCAGCGGCAGCAGCGGCGGGTAATCGCGATGCTGCAGGAAGTGATCGGGATGGCGCAGGTAATCGACGTCGATCATCCCCGCGCGAAAAAAGTGCACGCCCTTCGGACCCCAGAAGAACAGCAGATCGCCGATCGTCGCGCGCGCGGTGATGCACGCGTAGACGACGATCGCAAAGATCGCAATCACACCAATCATCCACCGCGACATCGCGAAGTGCGCGCGCGTGAATCGCACGCGTCGTATCGAGATCGCGACGAGGATCGCGAGCACGCTCACGAGCTTCATGCGCGACCACTCGACATGCGCGATCGACATCGCACTCATCACGATCGCGGTGAACAACGCACCCGTGAGTCCCGCGATCGCGATGCGGCCATCGAGTGCGAGCTCACGCACATCGTCGAGACGCCACACGACGATGCCGATCAGCGGCAGCACGAGATACGCGAGGAATCCGGCGACGTCGTTCATCGCCGCGCGTACAACCGTCCTTCCGGAAACTCCGCGACGAAGCGATATCCGGAATGCACGAGCTTCGCATCGCCAACGGCGAGCACGAAATCAGGCCAGTGTTCGCGTTCATCGTCCGCGAGCGCGGGATGACGAACTTCATGTCGCGGCAATTGCCCGCACGCGGTGAGATGCAGCGTGAAGTCGTAGTTCGGCGCCTGCTGCGGCGCAATCACGGTGAGACTCGAGCCGCGCGGCATCCACAACTCCGCGCGACGACACAAAAGAATCGTTTGCTCGGATAGTGATCGCTCGGGATGCACGTGATCGAGCACCGTCTCCGGCATCGCGAAGTACGGACCGCCGCGCGCGTAAAGCAAACGCACGAGCAGTGACGTGAGAAACACTGCGGTCACGCAGACGATGAGAATGCGGAACTTCTGGCGCAACGGTGGAAGGGAGGATAGCAGGTGAGCCAGTCGCGCGAATTGTGTGGAACGCCGGCGCCCTCGCCGGCTGAGCACGCGCCGTCTCGGCGCCACCCACCCGCGGCGGGACGCCGCGTGCTCAGCCGACGAGACGTCGGCGCTCCCCGGCCTAGGACGCGCCTTTGCCGCTC
>JBQCJC010000209.1:0-2537 GCA_051953135.1 Thermoanaerobaculia bacterium
CGCCTGGGGAGCCTTGGGAGTTGGGAGCCTTATCGCTAACGGAGACACGCATCGAAAAGTTTTAGCCACGGCGGGGGGGCTACCCCCCCGCCGGACCGCGGCCTTCGAGGCCGCAGCGGGCAGGATGCCCGCGCTCCGTTACACCTCACTGCACGTTCGACATCCAGCCTCGGCCGTGGTGATCAATCGCGCGCCGCGCTCGTACGTGAGATAGGCCCACGCCCATTGCGAGATCACGAGAAAGCGATTGCGGAATCCGATCAGGAAGAAGATGTGAACGACGAGCCACGCCATCCACGCGAGGAATCCTCCGAACTTGAACGGACCGAAATCCGCCACTGCCGCCGCGCGTCCGATCGTTGCGAGCGAGCCTTTGTCCCAGTAGCGAAACGGCAGCAGTTCCTTTCCTGCGATCGCGCGTCGAATGTTTTTCGCCGCGTGCAAGCCTTCCTGAATGGCCGCGGGCGCAACCGCGGGAACGAGCGAGCCATCCTCCTTCTCGACGTGCGCGAGATCGCCGACGACATGCACGTTCTCATGACCGCGAATCGTGAGCGTCTTCTCGACGAGCACGAGCCCCGACGCATCGAGATCCGCGCCTAACGTGCGCGCGATCGGCGAGCCTTGAATGCCCGCGGCCCACAGCACCGTGCGCGTCGGAATCGCAACACCATCAAGCTCGACGGCGTCATCGCGAATGTCGGTCACGCGCTTGCCGGTGAGCACTTCGACGCCGAGGGCTTCGAGTTGCTGGCGTGCTTTTTCGGAGAGCGACGATGGATACGACGGCAGCACATGGCCGCGCGCTTCGACGAGAATCACGCGCGCCGTCGACGGATCGATGCGACGGAAATCGCGCACCATCGTGTGCCGCGCCACTTCGGACAAAGCACCCGCGATCTCGACACCAGTCGGACCCGCGCCTGCGATGACGAACGTGAGCCACTCCGCGCGCTTCGCGGGATCCGATTCGTGTTCCGCTTCTTCGAACGCGAGCAGGACGCGACGGCGAATCTCCACCGCGTCTTCGAGTGTCTTGAGACCAGGTGCGCGCTTCGCCCATTCGTCGTTGCCGAAGTACGAATGCGTTGCGCCGGTCGCGACGATGAGCTGGTCGTACGCGATGTCGCCCTCGGATGTCTCGACGACATTGCGATCGGGATGCACCGCTCTCGCTTCCGCGAGCACGACGCGCACGTTGTCCTGCTTGCGCAGAATCGAGCGAATCGGCTCGGCGATGTCCGCCGGATTCAACGCCGCGGTCGCGACCTGATAGAGCAGCGGCTGGAAGAGATGAAAGTTGCGGCGATCGATGAGCGTGATGTCGACGGGAGCATTGGCGAGCGAGCGGGCTGCATACAACCCGCCGAACCCGCCACCGAGGATGACGATGTGAGGCTTCTTCATGCTGTGAAAGTTTTCACGCTGTGAAAGTTTTCACGGCGTGCGAACGATCACCGATCCATGTGAGCGGACCGAACAAAACGTGCGACATTTCGCTCGTTTCGCGGCCTCTCAACCGGCATAGTTTCTGCTCCTAGGAACCGTCGGGAGAAGACACTATGAACCCGACTAAATCACTGATTGCAGCAGTCTTAGCAGTGATGTTCCTGGGCGCCTGTTCATCCGGCGGACTCGGGGACGTCCTCGGTGGCGGCAACAACAATTCGACGTACAACATCACCGGCACGGTCGACTCCGTCGACACCAGCAGCCGTTCGATCTGGCTCACGAACGTGAGCGGCTACAACGGCTCGTATTTGCAGAGCGGCAGCAACGGCAGCACGGTTCGCGTGTACTACGACGATCAGACCTCGGTCGAGTGGCAGGGCCGCTCGTATCGTCCGCAGGATCTCGAGCGCGGCGACCAGGTGACGGTGCGCGTCGATCAGCAGGGCAGCACGCTCGTCGCCGAATCGATGAACGTGACGTACAACGCCGGCGGCATGACCTCGGGCTCGAACTATCCGTCGAACAGCGGCTATGGCTCATCGATCCGCGGCACGATTCGCTACATCGACACGCGTAACGGCACAATCGAAGTCGCACGCAGCTACGGCTCGAACGTGATCGTTCAGTACGGCACGAACACCCCCGTTTACTTCAACGGCTCGACGTATCGCGCGACGGACCTCGAAGTTGGCGATGAGATCGACGTGCGCTACAGCGATCTCGGCAACGGCCGCGTGAGCGCGCAGGACATCACCGTTACGCGCAGCATCAGCGACAACGGCTCGATCGGATCGTCTAACAGCAACTACGCAACGATCCGCGGCACCGTGCGTTCGATCAACACCTCGAATCGCACGATCACACTCGAACAGACCTCGTGGCGCTCGGGCTTCAACGGCTCGAACACTTCGAGTCTCGTCACGATCTCGTACGACTCCGGCATGAACATCGACGTCAACGGCTCGCTCCAGTCGCTCAGCGGCCTCGAACGCGGTGACGTGATCGACGTGCAGGTGTCGAACACGAACAACACCTCGAACTTTTACGCGCAGCGCATCTGGCTCGTTCGCGATATTCGGCAGTAG
>JBQCJC010000210.1:0-6184 GCA_051953135.1 Thermoanaerobaculia bacterium
GTCATCCCGGCAAGAAGCTGATCGTCGGCGGATTCTCGTTCGGCTCGTGGGTGTCGTCGCGCGTCGCCTGCGAAATGCCCGAAGTCGACGCCATCTTTCTCCTCGGCACTCCGATCAACAAATACGACTTCAGCTATCTCCGGCACTGCGAGAAACCGATGCTCTTCATTCACGGCACGCAGGACGAGCATGGCGACGTCGCGAAACTCGAGAAGCTCATCCCGACGATTCGCAACGCGGAGAGCGTGATCATCACCGGCGCGGATCACTTCTTCACAAAGCAGCTCGAAGCGGTGGAAGAGACGATGCGGGCGTGGGCCGAGGAACTGCTCGAGAGTTGACTCTTATGCTGTTGCAGCATAAACTCTCGTTCGGCTGAAGGTGTTCGGGTCCACTCACACTCAATCCTCCTTGCGTGAAACCCCCCTTCTCCTGTCACAGGCGCTTCCGACCTGGGCACCTCAGCCAACTGAATCCCGAAGGAAGCGCAGTCCCAGCAACGTCCGCGTCCCGTGCCACGTGAACAGATGTCCCGGGAACGGGCCGATCACGCGCGTGCCGTGAATCGCATTCGCGTCGTCACTCGTGAAGAGATACGGTTCGTCCGGAAGGAAAGTCACGTCGGGCTGCATCGCGAGCACGTCTTCGAGCGTGATGCTCGGATAGCGCTCACGATCGCGAATCACATTCACGCCGCCCGCGGCTTCGATCAGTCGTGAGACGTACGTATCGCCGCCGCACCACATCCACGGGTTCTTCCAGATCGGACAGGCGAACGTGAACGCGCGCTTCGGCATCGACGCGAGCTCGTCGCGCAATTCATTCGCGAGCTCCGACGCGCGTTCTTCGCGATGATGAATCGCGCCGAGCTGCTCGATCATCGCGATCACATCCTCGACGCTCTTCGGCTCCGTCACGAACACCGGCGCGAACTCCGCGATCGCATCGCCGTGTCGTCGCAGGTTCTCTTCGAGATTCATGTGCACGAGATCCGGCGAGAGCGCGCGAATCTCATCGACGCGTGGATTCTTCGTTCCGCCGACGCGCGGGAGAGCGAGGTCCGGAGGAAAGATGCAGAAGTCGGTGATCGCGACGAGGTCGTCACCCGCACCTAACTCGAAGAGTGTTTCAGTGAGGGAAGGGACGAGCGACACGACGCGCGAAGGTGCGCGATCGAAGGAGAACCGATGGCCGAGGACGTCGTGAATCACGAGGCGAATGGTATGGCCAGATCCCTCGACTACGCTTCGCTTCGCTCGGGATGACACGCCAGTGCCACACATGTCATCCCGAGCGAAGAGCGAAGCGCGAAGTCGAGGGACCTCTCCAACTCAGCGCATCAGCTTCCGATACTTCGGATCGAGCGCATCGATCAAACCATCGCCGAGAAAATTCAAGCCCATCACCGCGAGCATGATCGCGGCGCCGGGAAAGATCGCGAGATGATTCGCGAGACCGAGATAGCGTCGTCCCGCCGAAAGCATCTCGCCCCACGACGGCGTCGGCGGTTGCACGCCGAGTCCGAGAAACGACAGCGATGCTTCCGCGAGAATCGCGCCGGCGAGACCGAGCGTCGCCATCACGATGACCGGATTGATCACGTTCGGCAGCACGTGCAGCAGAATCACGCGCGGTGATTTCGCGCCGAGGGCTTTCGCCGCGGTGACGAACTCCATCTCGCGCACCTTCAACACCTGGCCGCGCACGAGTCGCGCGTAGCCGACCCAGCCGATGATCGACAGCGCGAGGATGACGTTGTTCAGACTCGGACCTAACACCGCGACCAATGCGATCGCGAGCAGGATTCCGGGGAACGCGAGAAGAATGTCGCAGAGCCGCATCACCGCGACATCCGCGGCGCCGCCGAAGTATCCGGCGATCGCGCCTAACGTGATGCCGACGAGCGACGCCAGGATCACGACACTGAATCCGACGCGCAGCGAAACGCGCGCGCCCCACACGATGCGCGAGAGCACATCGCGTCCGAGATCGTCGAGTCCGAGGGGATGTTCGCGCGACGGCGCTTCGAGACGGCGCGATGTGTCCTGCACAGTCGGATCGTGCGGCGCGAGCAGCGGCGCGGCGAGCGCCGCGATCACGAGCACCACCGTGAGCAGCAATCCTGCCGTGAAGGCGAAGTTGCGAAGAATGCGTTTCAGATTCTTCATTCGAGCTTGATGCGCGGATCGACCACGCCGTACAGCAGATCGCTGATGAAATTCACCATGATGTACGTCAGCGCGATCACGAGGATCGATGCCTGGACCTGCGGGTAATCGCGCGTCGTGATCGACTGGATCAGCAGACGCCCGAGCCCGGGCCACGAGAAAATTTGTTCGGTGATGATCGCGCCGGTGAGCAGCGATCCGAATTGCAGCGCGAGAATCGTGATCACCGGAATGAGCGCGTTCTTCAGCGCGTGACGGAAGATCGCTTTCGTGCGCGTCACACCTTTCGCGATCGCGGTGGTGACGTAGAGCTGATTCAGTTCTTCCGCGAGACTCACGCGAATCATGCGCGTGAGAATCGCCGCGAGTGCGAGACCCATCGTGATCGACGGCAGCACGATCGACTTCCATCCCTGATCGCGACCCGACACCGGAAACCATTGATGATTGATCGCGAACGCGATGATGAGCAGCGGGCCAAACCAGAAGCTCGGCATCGAGACGCCGATCAATGCAAAGAAGCGCGCGACGTTGTCGATCCACGAGTTTCGATAGATCGCGGACACGATGCCTAACGGGAACGCGACCAGCAGCGCGACGAACATCGCTCCGACCGCGAGTTGAATCGTTGCGGGATAACGCACCGCGATTTCTTTCGCGACCGATTCGCGCGTGCGGAACGACGTGCCGAGATCGCCTTTCGCGAGGTTCGTGATGTACGTGACGTACTGCTTCCACAGCGGCTGATCGAGGCCGAGCGATGTTCGGACGTTCTGAATGTCCTTCGCGCTCGCGCCTTCACCGGCGATCTGCGCGGCGGGGTCGCCGGGGATCAGGTGAATGAGCGAGAAGATGAGCGTCAGGATCCCGAGGGTAATCGGGATCATCTGCAGGAGTCTGCGGATGATGTATTGCGTCATCGCGTTTTCGAATTCACGCCGAGCGATGAGCGTGCCAGCGCTCTACTCCGCGGATCTGGTCTCCTGTTTTCCCGTGATGTTCCAGCCGCGAATTTTCACGACGGGCGCGAGCGTACCGCCGAACATGTTGTACCAGGTGCCGATGCTGCGCCGCTCGCTCGAGAGCGCTTCGATGTTCGAGAACGCCTCGACCATCGATTGCGTCCAGCGCAAATTCGGCAACCGCGCCGCGACCTTGCCGTCGCGAATCAGGAATGTGCCGTCGCGCGTCGTGCCGGTCATCAGCGCGGTGCGCGGTTCGAGTAATCCGTTGACGTAGTTGAAGCGCGTGATCCAGATGCCGAGCTTCGTCGATTCGATCATCTCGCCGCGCGTGGAATCGCCGCCGGCCATCGACAGATGAAATGCCGCGCCGTGTTCCGGCGAGCCGAGCGACCACGCGTTCGCGGTCGGTTTCAATCCGAGTCGATCCGCCCATTCTTTATCGAGCACTGGTGTGCGCAACACGCCATTCTCGACGAGCGGCGTGCGTCGTTTCGGCAGTCCTTCGATGTCGAATGGGAAGGGGAGGAAATGCGGATCGGTCGAATCGTCGAGCAGCGTGAAGTTCTCGCCGAGGATCTTCTTGTCGAGATTGCCGACGAAGAACGATGAGCCGTCTTCGTATGACTGGCCGGTGAGCGCGATCATGTTCAGCCAGTCGAACACTTCCGCGAGCGCGGGTGGTTCGAGGATGACGTCGTACGCGCCGGGCTCGAGATCTTCGATGCGATCGCTCGCGAGCGTTGCTTTCAGATTCGCTTCTTCGCCGAGTGCGGCGATGTCGACGCGCGATGCGCTGAGTTGTCGCGAGGTCGCGTAGCCGGAGCCGCTGTTCGCGATGGCGATGACGGTGGCGTCGGCGAATGTGCTGCGCGCGTAGCGGCGCACGCCGTGCGTGTTGCCGACGGCGACCGACGTCGCACCGGTTGCATACGCGCCTGCGAATTGCACGCTGGGATGACGATCGAACATCGCGCGCAGCGCGAGTGCTTTCTCCATCGGCGCGAGCGCCGCGGTGTTTTCATCGAAGCCATCGACGTTCGGCAGCGGTTCGTTGTCGCGATAGAGGCCGTTGAATCCCTGCACGGCGTTCGAATGCTTCGCTGCTTCACGCGCGAGCGCCGCGGTGCGCTCGATCTCATCGTCTTCGAAGACGGTGGTCGTCGCGACACCGAACGCGCCATTGACCACGACGCGCAACGTCAGCGCCGCGCTCTCTTCCGACATGTTCTGGTGCAGCTGCGAGTTCGCGAATCGCGAGATGTTGTGATCGACGGCGATGAACGACGCATCCGCTTCATCGGCCTGCGCGGCGGCGAGAGCGCGATCGAGAATGGCGAAGGAGGTGCGTTCGTCGGTCATTGTGGCGTACCGCCGCAGGGCAGAGGGCTAAGGGCTAAGGGCTCGGTGAGGTTACGCGAAGTGCATCGGCATCGCGATGGCCGTTCGACCACGAAGGCCCGCTTAGCCCTCAGCCCTCGGCCCTCTGCCCTGCGCGTCAGCGCCCTCATCCCATCTCCACGTTTCTGAACCTTGCCGCCGGTGCGCCGTGCGCGACGCGCATCGTTTGCATCGGATCGCCTTTGCCGCAGTTCGGTAATCCCCAGATTTGCCACGAATCGCGATCGCCGATCGCGTCGCACGAGCGCCAGAAATCGGGCGTATTGCCGGTGTACAGCGGGTTGCGCAGCATGCGTCCGAGTTTGCCGTTCTCGATCTCCCACGCCACTTCGCAGCCGAACTGAAAATTCAAACGCAGATCATCGATCGACCACGATTTGTTGGTCTCGACGTAAATGCCGTGCTTCGTGTCCGCGATGATGTCGGCGAGCGGCGTGGTGCCGGGCTCGAGGTTGATGTTCGTCATGCGAATGATCGGAATGCGCGCCGCGGTTTCGGCGCGGACGGTTCCATTCGACGCGCGTCCGATGAACGGCGCGGTATCGCGGCCCGTGAGGTAGCCGACGAACATTCCGTTTTGCACGAGATGAAAACGCTGCGCGGGGACGCCGTCGTCATCGAATCCGAATGAGCCGAGGGCGGTGGGGATGGTGGCGTCGGCGACGATGTTCACGAGATCGCTGCCGTAGCGAAAGTGGTTCAGCATGTTCGGCTGCAGGAACGAGCCGCCGGCGAGTGAGATCTCGAGCCCCATCGCACGATCGAGCTCGGTCGGATGCCCGCAGGATTCGTGAACCTGCAGCGCGAGTTGCGCGCTGCCGACGATGAGATCGAATCGTCCCGCAGGTGCTTTCGGCGCGGTGAGCAGCGCGAGTGCTTCGTCGCGCACCTGCAGCGCTTTCACCGGCATGTTCAATCGCTCGATGAACTCCCAACCCTCGGCCTGAAAATCGCCGCCGAACGGATTCGGATACGTGCGCCGCTGAAACTCGCCGCCGTCGATCGCGACCGCTTCGATGCCGCCGCCCATCTGCGTCGTCGTTTGTTCGATGAAACTGCCGATCGTCGACGCGAAGAGCTTTTCCTGGCGATAGCACGAGATCTCGCCCGCGACCTGATGAATGCGCGGATCGCCGCGCATTGGCTCGGTGGCGTTCATCAGATGATCGAGCTTCTTATCGATCGGCACCGACCACGGATCGATCTGATACGGCGATTCCCACGTCGCGACGTGCGGCTCGATGTCGCTGAGCGTGACCTTCTCCGTCGACGCCGCGTTGCTCGCGGCCGCGACTTCGAGCGCGCGTTTCGCCGCGCGTCGAATCGAGGCCTCACTGATGTCGCTCGACGCCGCGAAGCCCCAGCCGTTGCCGACGAGCACGCGCACTCCAATCGCGCGATCGATGGTCGACGAAAGATGATCGACTTCGCCGTTGCGGACTTTCACATGCTGCTGCCGCGTGGCGGTGTAGCGGACGTCGGCGTAACGAACGCCGGCGAGCCCGCGAAGTACGTCTTCGAGTTGCGCGCGCGTCGGGGTCATGAAGTGCGGCGGATTATAGGAGGGGTGGGCGGCGAAACGAGTTGGCAGATCGTTCTTCTGGAGCGGCGGGCTTTCAGCCCACCGGCAGAGAATGATTCGGCGGGCTGAGA